>NZ_BTPT01000007.1:0-132055 GCF_054408565.1 Vallitalea sediminicola | reverse complement strand
AATTCTTAGCTGGTCTTTGTAATCGTATTTACTCTTTCTAAAAAAAACATAAAAAATAGGACAGCAGTCCGCAACCCTTCATATTACAGGTTTCTAACTGTTGTCCTATTATATCACCTACTTAGTACTGTCACTGTCTCCACATGCCTTGTGGCAGTGATAATGATACCGCAGAAAACTGTTGGCTCCTTGATGCTTACGTATATTCCTAACAGTTATTCCATTTTCATGATATAATACTTTTCTTCACGTTGCTTTACCTGCTTTTTTCCGAACGTGCGAAGAAAAAAGTACCTATGAACAAACAAATCACCGTCAACGCAGTAATGGCAATAAAGTTCACCACTGGATTGAACAGTACGACGCTTGCATATTCCGAAGTTCCAGCGTAGACCACCGCCCGTACTAGATCAAGGCAATATGTCATCGGCATGGCATGGCTTAAGACATATAGAATACCGCTGGAGTTATTGATTGGAATGATTGCTCCGGAAAGAAACATCTGCGGCATAATGATAAGCATCACGGCAATATTGGCAGTTTTGTTGCTTTTGATAAGCCCGATGACAATCATAGCCAGCGCACCCCCTGAAAGACACATTAGAGGCGACAGAATGAGAATCATAAGAAGCTGACCTGGACTTAGGGTAATTTCCATGATAATTCCTACAATTAATGTGCCTGCCATACTGACAATGGCACCAAAGGATGAACCGAAAATCTTACCAATCACTATCGCATAGCGTGAGACTGGAGAAACCAGCATCTCCTGGGTAAAATCCGTGGTATGGTCTTCAACCAATGACATCATTCCTGTTGTAGTGACCATAAAAAGCATATTAACCATCATGCCAACCATCATAAATTTATTGTAATCGAAATCGAGCCCTTCTGTCATGTTCTGGGCAAGGCTGCCGCCCAGCATCCCCATCATGATTAACGGCATGGCAAGGCTCATTATAATTGATCCGGGCGACCGGAGTGCAAGGGTTATATCTCTTATGGCAATCGTGATAATGGCATTGATTTCACGCCCGAATTTTGATTTTTCTTTTCCTGTTGTCAATACAATTTCATTCATATTGCTACACCTCCAGTCTTGTTAAGGTATTCCACATATGCATCCTCCAGCGATGGCTCTTTAATTTCCATTACTGTCAGTTTGGTTCTAAGACTGGCGATAATTTCCTGGGGCGTTCTTTCTAGATAAGGAACGATGATATGAGTATCCTTTTTATGGAACAATCCCAACTTCGAAAGTTCCCTCGTCAAGCTTGCTTGATCTTCGGCATCCAGAATAATTTCCTTACGCAACAAGCTTTTCTTCATTTCTTCTGGCGGACAGCAGCTGGCAACCTGTCCATGATTGATAATGCACACCTTATCCACATGCTCAGCCTCGTCTATATAGTGTGTGGTCAAAAACACCGTTGTTCCGTGTTCTTTGCGGACATTATTAATGTATTCCCACAAACTTCTACGGCTCACCGCGTCCAGTCCCTGCGTCGGTTCGTCAAGAAACAACACAGCTGGCGTGTGCATCAGGCTACGAATAATCTCCAGCTTGCGCTGCATGCCGCCCGACATCTTTTTGACAGGCTTGAAGAAGGCCTCCCGTATACCAACAATCTCGGCGAGTTCCATGACACGGTTTTTATATTCCACTGGCATAAGGCGAAAAGTCGGACGGTAACTGAACATCCCATACAAACAAGCATGAAAACGGATGTTTTCTTCAGCCGAGAGCTGTAAATCGAGACTTGGCTTCTGAAAAATAATCCCCACCTTTTCCCGCACCTGTTTTGCTTCCTTCTCAATATCATATCCCTCAATTGTTACGCTACCGGAAGTTTTGGCCAGCGTGGTGGTCAGTATCGAAATGGTGGTGGTTTTTCCTGCTCCATTAGGACCAAGGAAAGCAAAGAACTCTCCTTCATTTACTGCGAAACTCACACCTTTGACGGCAGGTGTTTTTGCTTTGTCGTATTGTTTTATTAGATCTTCTACTTGAATAATCGACATAAAAATAACCTCCTGTTTGTTTACTTTAAATATAGTTTATCAAAGCAATTTAAACAGAGGTTAAATAGAACTTAAACACAGCGTAAACGCGAAAGAAAAGTTCAGTACTCCTTAATGGACTGTAACCTCGGTAAGGTAATTGTAAATGTTGTACCTTTACCAATCTCACTTTGCGAAGCAATCTGACCATCATGCAATTCCACAATTTTCTTAGCTAGGGAAAGCCCCAGCCCATTACCGCCGAGAGCCCTCTTTCGGGATTTATCCACTTTATAAAAGCGCTCAAATATATGCATCTGGTCTTCCGGCGCAATACCGATACCAGTATCAATAATCCGACAGCACACATTTGTTTGATTGGACTGTAAAATAACTCGAATCACTCCACCCTTTGGTGTGAATTTTATGGCATTATTAAGGATATTCACCCAAACCTGGGACAGTAGCCCCTTATCGCCCTGGATCGTCAATCTTTCCAGATCCACTTCCATCCCAATATCCTTGGCGCTCCATTGCGGCTCCATCATCAGGGTGACTTCCTCCAACTGCTTGTCGAGCCTAAATTCTATGAAAGAGAAAGGTTCTCCACCAGTTTCCAGCGCCGATAGTTTCAATAGATTGGTACTTAAGGCGGACAGCCGTTTGCTTTCGGCTTCAATTATGCCTAAATAGTGATTTTTCTGTTCAACTGTAAGTGCGTTGTTTTTTAATAATGCAGCAAAGCCGCTGATGGAAGTCAGCGGTGACTGTATCTCATGGGATACATTGGAAATAAAATCCTGCCGCAGTTGTTCCATTGAGCCAAGCTCTTTTGCTATTTTATTGATTCCCTCTACAATATCGTTGTTGGGGCAATCATAGTGGGTATCGATAAAGACGTCGAAATCTCCTTGGGCGATTCTTGTCATAGCGTTCAGTAATTGACTCTGGGAGACATGATACTGCCCATTACCTTTTGAATACCTGCTGGCGATTAATCTGGAAATGGATACCACACATGTGAATATAATTATCCCAATGAGACCAGAAATAATATGAGTCCAAAATTCCGGCGGAGTACCAATCCAGTGGTAAATCATAAACGTAATGCCATACCCTGCAGCAAAAAAGCATCCAAAAACAAGGAACATTAAAGTCACTGCAATTGCATTATGAAGTGGTCTATCCTGTTTCACTCGACCACCTCCAGCCTGTACCCGAGACCCCTGATGGTGGTAATTTTAAAACCGACCTGCTCCTCAGGGAAGCGGTCGCGCAGGCGGTTCACATGGACGTCTAGCGTCCGTTCGTTCCCCTCAAAATCAACTCCCCATATGTCCTCAATCAACAGGTTGCGGGAAAATGTTTTGCCGAGAAAACTCGCCAGCTTGAAGAGCAATTCAAATTCCTTCATAGGAATATCTTCACGTAAGCCATTCGTCGTGATGCTGTAGCTATTTTTGTCAATCGTGACATTGCCTATCTGTATTACCTGGGATGCTTCAATTTTATAACGCCGCAGCAACGCCTGAACCCGAACGACTAGCTCATCGCCTTCGAAAGGCTTTGTCAAATAATCGTCTGCACCAAGTCCGAAGCCTTTCACCTTGCTTGCGAGCTCATCTTTGGCCGTCAACATTAAAACCGGCATGTTTTCATAATAACGACTCAAATGACTGCAGAGCTCAAAGCCGTCCATATTTGGCATCATGATGTCGATAATTGCCAGATCAAGTTTATCAACATTAATTTTTTGCAACGCTTCGCGTCCGTCTGCCGCTTCACATACTTCAAATCCATTGTTTTGAAGCAAGGCAATCACAAGCTCACGGATGTTCGAATCGTCGTCAACAATGATAATTTTACTCATTTTTTATCACCTCTACTAAATTATAAAAGCCCCCAACAGCTATTTTGAATGATTCATACAGTCCTTACAATAACCATAAACTTCCAATCTGTGATATTCAACTTGAAATTCCTTTTCTTCTAATAATCGATTATTAAAATCATCCCCCAACACTCCAAAAACCTCTTCTATCTTCCCACATTTTTTGCAAATCAAGTGATAATGAACATTTTTTTCTTCCATAAAAACTTCATATTTTGAAATACCATTACCAAAGTTATGTTTAATAACAGCACCTATTTTATGTAAAATATCCATTGTCCTATAGATTGTTGAAATTGATAAAATAATATTGTTTTCCTTTGCCAATCTTTGAATCTCGTCAACCGATACATGTTTGTTCTCATTATCAATTAAAATTTTAAGTATTTCTTTTCTCTGGTTTGTCAACCTTTTATGATTTCTTCCCATTAAATTAATCACTGCCTCATCCAATTCCATTTAATCCCCCTCCTTCATTCATATAGTATTGACACGTATAGTTTGTATACGTTACATGTAAAAAAATGATTCTTATGCTGAATATAGGTTCCATTCTTCAGCTTGTTTTTGTGCACTCCAAAGCTTTTTATATAACCCATTATTCTCAAGCAATTTATAGTGTTTTCCCATCTCACTGATTTGGCCATTATCAAATACCACTATTTTATCCGCACTCTTAATAGTTTTCAAATGATGCGCAATAACTATAACCGTTCTATTAGTAGCTAAATTACTTATAGCTTTCTGAATTTTTCTCTCGTTAATTGGGTCTACATTACTCGTCATCTCATCAAGAATAACAATAGGTGAATCTTTTAAAAATGCCCTCGCAATGGAAAGTCTTTGCTTCTGTCCTCCAGAAAGTCCTACTCCATTTTCTCCTAAAGGTGTGTCATAGCCTTCTGGTAGACCTTCGATAAAGTCATGTATCATTGCCTTTTTCGCAGCTGCAATCACCTCTTCTCTAGTAGCATTTTTATTACCCGTCTTTATATTTTCAAAAATCGTATCTGAAAATAGTATTACATTTTGCATTACAATACTAATATTAGATAAAAGATTATCGTAGTCAATTTTTGTAATATCCACTCCTCCAATTCTTATTTTGCCCTTCTGGGAATCCCAAAATCTCAAAATCAGATTTGTAATAGTTGTCTTACCTGAACCTGATGGTCCAACTAAAGCTACCATACTATTTTCATTTATTTTTAGGTTAACACCTTTTAATTCAAATTCATCTTTCTCATAACAAAATCCTACATTGTCAAATATAATATCAAATTTGTTTATCTTTTGAGGCTTTTCACATATTTTAATAACTGGTGCTTCTAAAATTGTCATAACCCTTCTATAGCTATCCTTTACTTTAATATAATTTAACCAGTAGGATTCTGCATTACTGAATGGTTTATAAAACTCTCTGCTGAAAATAATAAATATAATATAATTTGATATGGTTAATTCATTTTTATATACCATAAAAGCTCCAAGTGTTGCCAAAACTGCAAAGCAAATCTCTAGGAAAAAGAAATATCTCCCTAAGTAGTTTGCAACTGATTTCGATACCTTCTTACTACTCTCACTAAAATTAATAGTGCTATCTTTAAGTTTATTTTCAAAAGTAGGACTTTCGTTAAAAGCTTTTAATAAAGGGATTCCTTTAGTATACTCCACAAACAAACTAACCATATCAGTTAAATCATCTTGTGATTTTTCTTCCAACTTACTATTAGATTTGATTCCTAAAACTAACATCAATATCCCTATAGGTATAAACGATACCATTGCTAATCCCATTTTCCAATTAAGGGTAAATAACCAAATCCCAATAATCATAGCTGTGATAATATTACTAAACATTTCCGACCACATATGAGCAGTTACCTTCTCAATATTGTCTACATCCTTATGAATTATAGTGCTGATTTCACCAAGTCTTTCTTTTGTATAAAATCCTAATGAAAACCGTTTTAATCTTAAAGTAACTTCTTCTCTTATTTTTGCAACAATCTCAAATCCACTAAAATGCGTCGCAATATCCGCTATTGCAGTAAATACTCCTTTTAACACAAAAATTCCTATAAATACTATCCAGCATTTTACCAAATTACCTGTTTGCCCTTCTATAATTTTATCCATCATATTCAAAATTACCAATATCAGCCCAGCACCTGACAGAGCTTTTAAAACTGAAAGTAAAATTGATGCAACAAGCATTCCTTTACCTTTTTTTGTCATATATTTATAGATATTTGATATCATTAACTCACAACCTCCTTGATCTCCCAATTATCAACATTAGCTTGTTCTTCAATCATTATTTTATACAATTTATTGTCTCTAAGTAATTCTTCATGAGTTCCTTTTGCATGAATTTTCCCATTTTGCATGACAACAATCTGATCTGCATTTAGAATAGTGTTTAAGCGATGAGCAATGGTAATGATAGTTTTATTTTTACCTAAATCATCTATTGCTTTTTTAATTAAATATTCATTTGATGAATCGATAGCAGAAGTCGCTTCATCCAAAATTATTATTGGTGCATTCTTCAACATCATACGGGCAATGGATATCCTTTGCTTTTCACCGCCTGATAACTTTGATCCTGATTCCCCTACTATAGTTTTATATCCCTTTGGCAAATTCATTATCACATTATGAATCCGGGCTTTTTTAGCAACTTTAATTACCTCTTCCTTACTTGCATTCTTTTTACCAATTTTTATATTGTCTTCTATACTCATATTAAATAAAAAGGTTTCCTGTTGAACTATTGATACTAGATCCGATAAATCCTTTTCACTCATTTTATTGATATTCTTGCCATCAATAGTTATAAAACCACTATCTGGTTTCCAAAATCCCATAAGTAAATTTGCAATAGTCGTTTTACCAGAACCGGACGCCCCTACTATTGCATTCATAGAATTTTTTTGAAAGACCAAATTAACATTTTCCAAAACATTCTTTTCTTGATTATAACTAAAGTCAATATCTTTAAATTCAATATCTCCAGCTTTTAAATTAATAAATCTATAATTTTCATTTATCGGTTTAACACTCATCACAGAATTAATGCTATCCACTGCATTTTTAAAAATAATGCCAAAATGGTGGAATGATGAAAACTTAGTAAAAGTACTGCCAAATATTCCTCCTAATATTATAGCTAGTACAAAAGTATTAACATCTATTTGTTGATTACTTAAAAGCACTGAACCTACAATAGCTAAAACTACAAGACCACCCTCCATAAGCATTATGGCAAATGTCGTTGGAAATGCTATATCAACAGTTAATTTTTTCACCCAAGATATATAATCATTCATACCATCTAAGACCTTTTGTGTTCTTTTTTCTTCTTTGCTAAATGCTTTAATGATTGGAATTGTTGCAATATATTCAAGTAAATCTTCTGACATTTTCTTAGTACTCTTAACATAATGCTCAAACTTATTTGCTATAAGTTTATTAAGTATAATTTGATATATAAAAGCAAGTGGCACGGTTGATATTAATGCTAACCCAAGTCTCCAATCTATAACTAATAAAGTAATAGCTGTTATACTAGGAATCAAAGTCGCTATAGTTATTTCTGGAAGCCCATGTGCTAAATATAGCTCTGTTTGATCTACATCATGATTAATAATGTTTGTAAGATCTCCAATTTTTCTTTTCTGAAAAAATCCTATGGATAATTTCTTTAAATGTCCAATCATATCAAGTCTAATCTTCGCCAATGACGAATACGCAAAATCATGTGCTTTCCATATTGAAAGCGCATAAAAGACCGCTTTAATGACTTGGCATAAACATATTGTTGCTCCAAATATTAATATTTGATTCCCTGTTATTGCCTTACTAGAAAGTAAATTTATCATCCTCATGATGATAAAAATAGGTATAATCCCAGCAATCACGCTTATGGTCATCAAACCCCTTGACGGTAAGCTTTTTCTTTTATATTCTTTTACTGAAATACTAGTATTTTCTTTCATTTTTTCCTCCTCTTGATTATGATATTCATTATCATCAGTTAACTATTTTTTTCCACCTCAAAGGGTGGAATATATAAATATATTTAATAATTTCATTTGGTTTAGTATGTATACGTTAAGGAAAAAAAATTTATAAGTACAATTCTATATATTCCTTTCTGCCATTTCACTTGCTTTTTCTATAAATGCTAATACAATTTCTAATTCACCATCATCTAATCCTTTTAAATACGAAAAAATGTCTTCATCATATTTCTTATGATATTCTTCATGGTTTAAATATGCTTTCTTACCTTCATCAGTTAACTTAACTAATAATTTAGCATTATTAGTTTCATCAGGATATTTTTCAACTAACCCCTTTCTTTCTAATTTTTTCAGAGCCTGCGAAATGGCTCCTTTTGTAACTCCAAATTTCCTCCCTATTTCAGAAACATGTAGATCAGCATAATCTCCAATCAATTTTATAATATGTATCTCACTTCTATATATGAGTATATCTGTTCCATAGTTGAGAGGTGTTTTTCCTGCATTAGCTATTTTTTCAGTCATCATCATGAATTTTTCGATTGCCATATCTATTTTTTTATCCATATCAAAAGTGTATACCAACTAAACGGTTTTGTCAATCTTTAATTATTTTGCATGTTAATAACTCAACTTTTAAAAAGTTGAGTTATTACTTTTTTGCAACTCTATTTTGTATATTTTGAGGCTTTTACATTCTTGATCTCACAAAATACCATGTTCTCATTATTTATAAATTCCAGAACCTTTCCATTAGTACCTTTAATATATAGCTTATATGCCTCAACACCATTTTGTTCTACATAATTGAGAGCTTCAGAAAATTTATCAATCTTTTGGCTTCTTTTAAATAGTTTAAAAAACTCTTCTCTATCGATAGCATATTTAAGCAAGGATTTAAAGTGCTGTGACATACCTTCTTCTAATGACATTTCAGATTCCAAACCATCCATATAATAATCTTTCAAGAAAAACAAAGGATATTTTTCTTTATCTGGAAAATCTCTATAAGTAATACTTGGAAGGTTAGGATTGAAACCTATTTCGGTTTCTACAACACCTTTATCATTCGTCATTACTACAGGATTATTTGTAGCTACAGCAACCCAATATATATCTACTTGTCCTGCATATTTTTTCCCTAGGTCTCTAATACTATCCATACCCAATTTATTTTCTGGTATAACAGATACATCTATATATGATGTAGAAGGCAGTTTAGCAATTTCATCCTTTATATCTTTAAAACGTTTTTGCTTACTTTCATCGTTTACTTCCTCAAGATTATCTAGACCCCATGTAAAAGATTCATTATCGTAGAGATAACTGTAATCTCCAATAAGCTTATTACGCTTCATACTAAATTGCATATCTTTACTATTTCTATTAAAAGAATTTAAAAAGCTAGCGTAGCATTTATATTTACCATACCCTAAATTATCAACTATTATATGATGTAGATATATTCCTGGCATAGTAAGCTCTGTTTGAGCTATAAGATCAAGTTGCATATCTCCCATATACTCAGTTCCCATAGAAGTAGCTTCTGGATTATAATAAAAGTTAGATACAATAGGGGATACCACATATTTTGAAAGACCCAAAGTTAAAAATACCAAGATGACCGATATAGCTATTACCTTATTCAATTTTTTGTTAACAGCTCTTTTGATAGTGTTACCGTTGATGTTTTCATCTCTTGTATTTTTTTTTATTGTATCGTCTTCTGTTAATCCTAGCTCATCATCATATTGCTCATCAATGAATTCATTTATTAAGGTATTTTTCTCTATCTCTTCTTCTATGTAATTTACTTCTTCTTCACTTGCTTTATTGTTTTTATATCGTTGAAACATCTTCTTAAAATTGCTCATATCCGTTTGCCTCCATTATATTTTTCAATTTCCTTCTAGCTCTATGCAATAAAGTTCTAGACGAGCTATAAGATATATTTAGCATCAAAGAAATATCTTTTAGAGAAAAGTCACAGTAGTAATAGAGTACCATTATATCCTTATAATTTTGAGGTAATTTAAGTAATGATTTATAAATGAACTTTCTTTTATCCTCATATATAAATTGATCTAATATATTTGTATGTGAATCTAAATTCATTTCTTCTATTGGTTTATCAAGAGTGTATTTGTTTCTTCTTATACCATCAAACCACAAATTTTTTGCAACCCTCAATAACCAAAGTTTTATATGAGATTCACATATATTGATAGATATTAACGCTCTATAAAAAGTTTCACTGACTATTTCCTCTGCTATGTGGTGGTTCTTACATAGAGAAAATACATATAAATAGAGCTCTTTATTATATTTTATATATATTTCCTCTAGTTCCCCATTGACCATTATTAGCCTCCTTTCTTTGACTAGCTACACACTATATAAACGGACTGTCTAAGAAAATGTTACACTAATATGCAAAAAAATACATTTACTCTATCTAATGGGAATATAAATATCCATCTGGGATTGTTCATTATCCCGTCCCAAGAATCGTTGATTATATAATTCAAAGCTCCCTCTTTCATCAAGAACTTCTTTTGTAATTAGAATCCAAGTTCCCCAAATATATTCATAGGTTTTAAGAATTTCACTAAGTAACCCTCTATGGGTAAATACTGCATATTTTCCTGCAGGAATTGTTTTAGGTACAATACCATCTGGGAGATTATCAATGCTTCGTCTACATCTTTGCAATTTTCTAATAGAGAACGTATCACCGCCCAAAACTGCAAACCTGAGATAGCCGGTTTACGCATCATTTCCATATTGCCCACAGGCATACCACAGGAAGTTTGTCCAACCATCAAACCACATTCGTTTATTCCCTCGCTTCGTCCAAACTGCATGACACTTCCACCCATATGGACATATTTTCCTGTAACCTTGTTGATCCAATAGCTTCTGCGAATCCTTGTAGTTCTTCATTCAGACCTGGACAGTACTTGTCAAACATCTCGGTCATTTTTTCTGCCTGATTATCTGTAAAAGTACCATTGTGACACTTTTGCATTTCCACAAATTGCGGGTTGTTCATAGCGATTTTTCCAAGATGATAACCAATCTGGTAGTTAGTTCCATCCAATTCAAATATGCTGACTCTTTCTTTTTCCATATAGTTTACCTCTTTCCTAGATTTAATATAGACCTATTTTATCTAATCAGCAGGAAAACTACATGATATTTTCTGCTATGTTTGTGTTATTTTTATTTTATGTGTTCAATGTCTTTTTAACCACATAATGTGAAATAATCCCTGCAATTATATATGATAAAGCTAAACCTCCAAAAATCCCTGTTATCTCAAATAAGTATGAACCTAATAACGCAAATGGCACATACAAAGCAAACATATGAATAATTGTCAGAACAGAGGCATGTAAAGGCTTATTTAATGCGTTCAAGACAGAAGATGAAATCAGTAATATTCCTTGAAGCCCATAACCTAATGGTACAATCCACAAATACAAAGTAGTAATCCTTATAACCGAAGTATCCTGGTTAAATAATCCTGCAACTGGCTTAGCAATTATAACTAAAATCACAAATATCACCAGACTTGAAATGATAGAAAATTTTTCACTTAATGTTATACTTAATTTTACCCTATCCTTTTTTCCTGCTCCATAGTTTTGTCCTATGAACGGAGCCATTATTGTTGAAAGCGCACCTACTAATAATAGTGCAAATCTTTCTAATCTAACTGCTACTCCATAACCTGCTACAGCTTCTACGCCATATGAAGCCACTAAGCTTGTAATTATACCTGTTGCTATGGGATTTATCATTTTTGTAAGTGCATTAGGTAATCCAATATATAATATTTTTTTCCACGAGCTAATTATATCTTTTAATTTTGCAGATTCTATTATTACGATTTTTTCTCTTTTTATCAATATATAAAGTGCTACTATTAAAGTTAATGCCCTTGCAATTACAGTTGCAAGAGCTGCTCCAGCTACTTCCATCCTTGGGAATGGTCCAATACCCAAAATCAATAATGGATCAAGTATAACATTTATACCTGCTGCAATCATCATGACATATCCAGGAGTCTTTGTATCTCCTAATGCACGTATAGCATTATTCCCTACCATTGGAACAACAACAAATATCACTCCCAAATACCAAATACGCATATATTCTTTTACATAGGGCATTGTTTGTGCATCAACTCCTAATAATTCAAACACTGGTTCTATTGTTAATAATCCAATGACAACAAAAACAATTACTAATAATACTGATAATATCAAGCTGTCTGTTGCTAATCTCTGTACTTTGTGATGATTTCCTTCTCCGATAGCTCTTGCAATTACAGATGAGACACCCATCCCTAATCCTTGAGCTAGACTAGTAATCACTAATATAACTGGAAAAGTGAAAGTAAGTGCTGCTAATTGATTAGTTCCTAGCTGTCCTACAAAATAGGTATCTACTAAATTAAAGATAATCATACCTAACATTCCAAATATCATTGGTATCGTCAGTTTTATTAATACATTTTCTACTTTCCCACTAGTTAGTATTGCTTTAGCATTTTTCTCCATATTAATTTCCTTTCTTAATGCAAAAGATGAGCTTCAAATATTATAACGTCATTGCAACTATTATATCTTTTAAATATAACCATAAGCTTACGGATATAATTAAAAGATCTTATTTATTTCTTAACTGTTCTACATTCTTATACGCATTTTCAAGCATCAATTTCAATGACTCTATAATTTCTTGATGTTTTTTGTCACTCATACCAGTCCCGAGCATAATTGTAATATTACCCAGAATCTCTTTTAGTGTTGGTATAAAATCTTTTCCTTTTTGTGTTAAGTATAATTTATGATATCTTTTATCTTCTGTATCCTGAACTTTATAAATATACCCTTGGTCTTCTAATTTATGTAGTGCTTTAGCTGTTGTTGCTTTATCTATACTAATCAATTGACTTAATTCTTTTTGGGATATTCCTTCATGTTTAACTATAGTAATTAAAAATATATATTGACCGCTTCCGATTCCATATGGTTTAAGATAATGATTAATCAATATTTGTTGATGTCTATAGATTGCAGCAATATATTTACCAAAAGACTCTTGTCCCATATTATACCCTCCATTCAGTTTAAGGTTAGTAATGAATTATTATGTGAATAAGACTGTTATTGCAACTATTTTCAGTATACATCATATAGCATGCTATTGCAACTATCTTTTAAGCATTATGCCTAATGCAATATTAAAACCTTTGTTTTGCACTAGGCATAATTTATTTATTTATAGATTGTTCTCTGCTTCAAAAGGCGAAGCAATCATCTCATATACTCTAAGTCCCTTTGGTGTTTTACTTATAAGTATTTTATAATCACTTGATGTGGATACAAAATCTCCAAAAGGAATAACAATCTCATTTCTATTAGTTAATACACCTGTCTTTGCCACTTTTTTTGTTATTTTCCCTGTATCTAGGTCATGAGAAATACTGTTGACGCCTTCTGCAAAAATTGCTAATCCATTTCTGAATTCATAACTTTTCTCTGTTTCATATATAAATGGAATAACCACATTACCTTTTAGATCAATAGCTCCCCAACGACCATTTTGTGTAGTAATGATAATTCCATCTTTTGAATGTAATACATCATTATCTAATTTACACTGATATACTAATTCTCCCTTGTTATCAATAAGCCCAAATTTTTCGCCCTTACCTACAACAACAATATATCTATCAGCTTCCTCACCCACAACATTCAGTCTGGTTGTATATTTATATTCTATGGGAACAACTACCTCATTTTTAGCATTCACATACCCATATTTATCATCTTTTTCCACCATAAATAGTCCATCCAAAAAATAGCCATAATTATATATTCGATCGTATATACAAGGTAAAATCTCTTCTCCCTTAGAATTGATCACTCCATAATGTGGCTTTAGAAGCTCATCACCACAATAGAAATTAATACCAAAAAGAGGTGGACTGCAATATTCATAATATCTCGTTGGTCGTTTGTCAAATTTGTTCACCACAATATACTCTGAATCGCTAATGTAATCATCTGCATAGTCGTAGATGTTAGATTCAACTTTACCTTTTGCATCTTTATAAGTATAAGTTGAAAGATAACGGTTTCTAGGTCCATCTAACACCTCATAGAGTCCATTTATATAACGACTAACGGCTCTAGGTTCATTAATGCGTTCTATAACTTTATAATTTTTATCCATAACTCCACTGCTGTTATTCTCCCTAAAAAAATAATACTTATCATTATAAATATGAAAATCCTCATAACCTATTGCTTTATCATCTTTAATCAAAGCTAGTGTATCCAGATCATACACATACTCCTTACCCTCTAGATTCTTCAAATTAATTATAGATGAGTCTTTATCCTTGCTAAACCAATAGTACTTATAATCCAATAAAACCTTTCCTTTATCATCAATCATGCCGTAAGCATTATCCTTTTCTACGATGAAATATGATATTCCTTTATACTCAAAAGGATTTATTATGTCATATTGAAAAGTTGTTATCTGATTTTCATCTAAATCAAATAGAGCTTGTAGATAATTTTTCTGTACAATGTAATGTTCTCTAAAACGCCTATAGACGTCTATGGATAATACTTGCCATTGCTCATTTAAACTTTCACTAGTACCATCTCTTCTTGATCCTACGTAATATCCAGAATACTCATGAATGAAATTATAATTATTAAATTCAACAATTTGTTTTCCAGTTTTATAGTTTACTACACCTGCAAAATCATTCTTATAAACAACCACATAATCTCCATAAAAGCAATCAATATAATCATAATTAAGAGGAAGAATCACCGTTCCTTGCACATTAATTAATCCTTGTTTTTTGTTTTTTTCTACGATGAGTAATCTTTTCCCATCCTTTGTTACAAATTTCTCTTTGCTTACTGCAAATTCTGCAGTTTCATAACCATTAATATCATATGTATTAAATTTAAATTCTCCTACCGTAACAGTTTTTGCAGATACAGATATACTTGAAACCATTAAGAGTACAACAAATACTATCAAAGTACTTATTCGTTTAAACATATTTAAGCTAACCTCCCACAAATTATTAGTACTTAATATTATAGCATAAAATTACCTTATTATTCCAATTAGCTGCCTATTTAAACAAAATAAAAGGTAAAATCTCATAGATATTAGAGATTTTACCTTTATGCATATTATTTTGATGGTGCTGGTGCTTTTACAACAATTAATTCTAATACGTCATCATGTAAATTAGTAACTTTCATTTTCGTATTGAAAGTTATCTGTAATATATCACCCTTCTCGTACTCATGAATTTCTTGCTCATTCAACCCTATTGATAAAACGCCTCTTAAAACAGTCATGTAAACATTAGAGTTGGAATAATGTTCTGGCAAACCTTCGTTCTTGTTAAATACCATGTGGATATAGTTGATATTATCATCCATAATGATTCTTTCTACAGCTTTATTATCTGTTGTGCTATACTTATATATTTTTTCAATCATTTTTGACCATCTCCTTTATAAATATACTAATATTATATATCATATCTTCTGTTACTTCCGTAACATTAGTTACATTATATAAAACATATATTTTAGGGTAAGGATAATTCAAAACTTAACCCTTATTATTCCTCAATAATCTTCACAATACCACTTGAACCATCAACCTCCAGCATATCACCATCTTTAATTATTGTAGTTGCACCATCAATACCTGTTACACATGGTATTCCATATTCTCTAGCAATAATTGCACCATGCTGAAGTGGTCCCCCTATTTCCATAACAACAGCAGAGGCATTAATGAATATAGGTGTCCAAGTAGGTTCTGTTGCCTTAGCTACTAAAATCTCACCCTTGAGTAGAGGTTTTTCAAATGGTGTAAGCAGCACTTTAGCTTTACCTCTAATTACACCAGGTGAAACTGGATCACCCACAAAGTCCCCCGATTCACTTTCTCTTATATATCTAAAAATTTTCCCTCTTGAATCAATGATTGTTGGCCATTCTCTAACATTTTTTGTTAATTCCCTTTTTTTCTTATTAGCAATAACAACTTTCTTAATATCATGATTCTTATCTCTTTGAGCTCTTCCTATATCAGAGGAGTTGACCATAAATATATCATTTACAGTATCCAATCTACCCTCTTCAACAAATTTCTTAGCAAGTTTTAGTGCTACCTGCCTTATTTTATCATTTGCATAGACATACATATATTTAGGATGCTCACGAATACCCAAGAGTTTATAAACATTCAAATAGCTAGTGAATTTCTTTTCTTTGCCTATATTTCTAGCTAATTCCATCAACTTTGCTACGGCTTTTTCTTTTTTAACCTTAGAATATTGCATAGCATTATCGTCAACATTGATTAGCTTCAATTGTCTATAAAATTCTTCAAGATTTTCATAAGGTCGAATAGCTGCTGTATCTATTTCTCCAATACACCTACATCCATATTTACCCATATGTTCATCATATGCTGATAAAAATTCTTTTGAGAAATCTTTTTTCAAGATTCTTTTTTTGAATTCTATACCTGAATTTATCTTCTTAAATTCATCAAATGATGCTAAATTAACTAAACCATAACCCATTTGACTTGTTGGATTACCTGAGACATCTATACTTAGTGCAACAATTTCATTTTCGACACCCATACCTTCAAACATTTTTTTGATATTATTTTCTGCACCCATCACTCCCGCTAATCCCATAGCTTTAACCATTATTCTATTAAAAATAACCATTACTTCAGATACTATTTCATCTAAATACTTATCTGATGAGGTAATACTGTCAATATCTTTAAAAGCAATTTCAGCCATTTGGAAATATGAATCCATAACACTATTAGGATCTTTTTTCGCTTTGATTATAGCGGGTATGGCAAGAAAACTCATCTTAATAATTATTAAAACCAAACTTTTGACACCTTTTGGTTTCTTATCTAGATGGTATCCTTTATTAAAATCAAATGACTTTAGAACTTCTCTAGTAGGTACATCATAGTTACCTATAGATTTACTTACCATCTTTAAGCCAAAAGCTTTCTCAGAGTTAGTTAAATCCATATATTGTCGTCCTGCAACTGCATACAATATACCTTCTTTACCTTCTGGCATAATTCCTTGTTTAGCATTTTCAATCATCTTAGCGAATACTTCATTTCCAAGTTCTGATAATGAATATTCAAATCCCTGAGTCATTTTTATTAAATCTATATATAAATGTTTTGTCTCACCCGGTTTGGTTCTATATCCCTCATAGAGCGGAAAATACGTTGTAATGGGTCTTGACTGCAATAGATATAATCTCCCTTTCTCATATGCCCATTCTGTATCCATTGGAATACCATAATAAGTCTCACACTTTTTAATCAGCTTAGTGAGTTCTATTATTTGACTATCACTCAAAGCACTATCTTTTGGGTTCTTATTTGGTTTCTCTATAGTTCCACCATTTTCTAGTAACCAGAGAGCTATTTTTTTATTGTTAATCTTTTTTTCAATTATTTCATTTTTTACACTATCTACAACATAAGTATCTGGTGTCACCGTACCAGACACAATAGTTTCACCAAGTCCAAAAGCTGCATTGATCATTACTTCATCATAACAATTATTATTTGGATTAATGGAAAAACCTACACCACTTACCTCTGATGCAATCTGTTTCTGTACAACAATAGCTATACAAGTACCTTTTAGATTTATATCATTCCGCTTTTTGTACTCCATAACTCTAAAATCAAAACAAGAAGAAAAAGCCTTAGCTATATGAGATTCTAATGTTTTTTTAGTGATACCCAAATATGTTTCATACATTCCAGCAAAACTTGTGCCTTCTAAATCCTCTTCAGGTGATGAAGAACGTACAGCAAATATATTTACTACTCCTAGTTTAGTTATTTGTTTTTCTAGTTCTGATGCCATTGAAAGAGTTAGTTTCAGCCCCATCGCTTTTGCCTTGATAGCATTACAACTATCTACATTTACATCCACTATAAGCTTTCTCCACTCAGCTGAAGCTTTGATTTCTCTAAGCCATGGTGACAAAAAATCAACAGATAATACAAGTCCTTCAGGTACAGGTAATCCTGCACCATATGTCTCTATTAATGCTTTTCCTTTACCCCCTACCTGAGATAATGATGGTACTTGCTTAACACTAAATGAATAAATCATATATTAACCTCCCTATCTTCTATTTATTAGTTTTCTATTTATAAAAATTTGTTCTAATAAAATCCAGATAAATATCAATCTCTTCTATTAATGCTTCCTTATCCATAACTTTTTCTTCTATAAAATACCTATCCATATGCTCTTTAGTAATCTGCTTAACAGCATATCCTGTTAAGTTAATGAATTTTTGCACATCTACACCTTGTTTGATATTACTGAAATCCAGGTTATGATTATAGAATTTTTCTTTAAATTTTGGTCCTTCACTTTGTTGTGTATATTCAAGAACTTTCTTTCTATCTATCTTGTCATAGAATTCAAATAGATACGGGTATCTATCAATCCATTCCAACTTAAGTCTAATTGTGTCTCTAACCCTATTCAAGAAATCTGTTTCATTCCAGTGAATTTTATCCTCTAATTCTTCAACTCCTATTTTTATTGAATAGTAAATTAGAAAATCATATAAATCCTCTTTATCTTTGAAATAGTGATAAAGTAAACCTCTCGAAACTTTAGCATCTTTAACAATCTGATTTGTTGACGCCTTTTCGTAAGACTGTTTACTAAACTCTTCAAATCCATAGTTTACAATTCTTTGAACTTTTTCATTAGTCAAGTCAATGTGTTTAAATTTGTCTATCACTGTGTTCACTCACTCCTATACTTAATATCTCTACACTTCTTTAATCCGGCTGAATGTTTTAATAAAAACAGTTGAAACCTTCTGTCTATCTCAACTACATACTTACCGACACAAGTTGTCAATGTACTAATAAGTTCATATGACACGAAAATAAAAAAACCTGAATTTCACTAATGAAATCCAAGTTTTTGATTATGATTTATAAATTTAGATATTTCTGTATAACAATTATATGATTAATTCAACTCACTAATAACAACTTTTTAGTATTTCAATTGATTAATTCCAGTATAAATATTACGCTTTTATAGCCCACCGCATTTTAGTAGAACGAGCACGACTATTAATATGACATTCTTTTGCTGATGGTCGAACAATATCAGGAGCAATTTCTCGGTAGACGCCTTCACGTAAAAATCGTTTAAATGATTTTTTAACAAGTCGATCTTCTCCTGAATGAAAAGAGAGTATGGCAACACGTCCCCCCTCAGCAAGAACAGTAGGAAGTTTTTCCAAAAAATTATATAATACTTCAAATTCAGTATTAACATCTATTCTCAACGCTTGAAATGATCGTTGACAGGATTTCTTAATTTCTTCTTTTCTTTTATCTTTTGGAATGAATTGTAGAGCATTTTCAATTAAGTTTTGGAGCTGTGTTGTTGTTGAAATATCTTTTCCCTTTTTTATTTCGGAGATAACAGCACGAGAAATTTCTTCTGCATAAGGTTCATCTGCATTTTCTATCAACATACCTTGTAATTCATCTTGTGAAACTTCTTTCAATCGTTCAGCAGCAGATATACCTTTATCAGGATTCAATCTCAAATCTAGAGGTCCTTCTTTCTTATATGAAAAACCTCTTTCAGGATTATCTATTTGCATTGAAGATACTCCTAAATCCGCTAATACAAAATTAAGTGGTCCTGACCCGGCTGTTATTTTATCTATGTCGGAAAAGTTCATCTGCTTTATAGTTAGAATTTTATCATCATATCCTAAATTCTCTAAACGCTCCCTAGTACGTGCTAATTCAATAGGGTCAACATCCAGTGCATACAAATGTCCCTTTGATTCTAGACATTTAATCATTTCTAAAGTATGACCACCATAACCCAGCGTTGCATCTAATCCAATTTGCCCAGGAGTAATTTGTAAGAAATCCAATATTTCTTTTACACAAATCGAAATATGCATACCCGCAGGTGTACTCCCTTTTTGAATAACTCTTTCTACTGTATCCCCATATTTTTCTGGTTGAAGTTCCTTATATTTTTCTTTATAAGATCTAGGATGAGTCCCTTTATATCTAACACGTCGCTTATGTTTTTGCTCCTGCTTATCCATTGTATAACCTCTCTTTTTCTTTCATTAATTTAATTAGTGAATCGTAATATTTCCCATCTATAGAAATTATAAAAAAATAATATAATTTGAGCTTTATAACTTAAACAGCTTCAACGCTTGATCTGCTTCTATCTCAGAATGCGACTCTAATTCCTGGGCATACCCTAAGATATCTTCACTAATTTCTACTATACTTGATGATTGTTTTGCTTTTTCTAAGAATTTTTTAACTTTAGCTATTTCTATTTTATAATCAAATATAGATAAGATTTTAACCTGAAAATACTCGATATATATTTCTTTATACTCTAACCACTCTTTGTATGTTTGAATATTTTTACATATCAATCCAACTATATAATTAAGTGCACTGTTTATTTTCTCCATGCTTGTATCATAAATAAAGTTTATAGAATCAATCTTCTTAAAAGTATATACAATACTTTTAAGTAATTTTTCTATCATTTCCTCAGCTTCATCTTCCTTAAATAACACATATAACTTCGATAAACTTCGATTTTTACTGAATCTTCCCTTTATGAACTGGATAAATGTTTCAAAATCCTCAACATTATTCCCAAGCTCTATTTCAAATAGTATTGTAAAAAAGATATTCCATTGGAAGTCTCTATTAATAGAAGCTATTATTGTTTCTCCCATAACTTTCGAGAACTCATCTTCTAATTTTATTTCACGTTCAAAAACTATCTCATGGGTAAAATCAACTTCATTCTCACTTATATCATTTAGCCTGGAAAGTGTTTTTACCAAAGTCTTATTATAATCCTCTAAGTTTTCTGCATGATTTGATCTGAAAATATATTTCATAATAGTATTACATGACTTTCTAAAATCCACAACGAAACCAATACTGTTCTTAATTTTAATTGAAAAAATATCATATATCATTTTTGCCAAAGTTCTTTCAATTTGGCTTTTTCTAACTGCTGGGCTAATATTATTTAATTGCTTAAATTGATCATCAATAATATGCAATTGTTTATCTATCATAGATAGATTTTCATTAATCGACCCCATGATATCTTTCAAAAAATTATCCCAAATGTTATAGTTATTATTTTTATATATTATTTTATGTTCAATTTCTCCCCAGAACACATTAACAAGAGATTTGATCTGTAGTTCAAAATTCAACAATAAATCATTATATTCGTAAACTCCATCTATTCTATATATTTCAAAACCATTCTTTTGTTTTTGAGGTTGTAAAACATCTAATTCAAGTCTAATGTTCTTATTAAGAGAATTATAGTAATATCCATCTGTATAACACATACTGAAACATCGTTTTAATACTTCATATATTTTATGTTCATCTTCAATAAACCTGCACTCTATTCTTATACCAATCAAGTCTGATAGATTAGAAATAAATTCTTGTGAGGAATCATATTTCTTATAGGAATTATTTCTAAGTATTTTTTCTTTTAGACTAGGAATTGATTTTACTCTTCTATTAATGTTCAAATAACCATCATTACTTAATTCTATCAATTCTTTTAAAAAAACTTTTATTTCATTAGATGCAATTTCTAAATCATCTGTTATGTCTTCTATATAATCTGTAACCTCATTGATGAATCCAAATAGCTTTAATTCCATAATTCCTCCTATGTATCAAAAAGTATAATATCTATCTAATATCCTTGTTTTCGAACAATAGTATAGTCATCACCCATACGAAAATATGGACAACTAGCATATTGGCTATATCTTAATCTTGCAATATCGTCCTGATCTAGGTTCAATGTACAATAATATTCATTAGTTTCCTCATCACATGCTAAATATAGGCAATAGTCACATTGATTCTTTTCCATCTTAATATCCTCTCAGTACCTTTTATCATTTCTTTTTACTCACGACTCTTTTCTTTCGTTTATTAAAATTATTGTTTTTGTTTTGTTCATTAGTTTTTCTAGAATTCTTTTTATTATAATTCGGTTTTTTACTGCTTCTTTTTTTATTATTATTTGTATTTAATTGAGGTTTTTCTCTATATTTCTCTCTATTTTGCTGTATCGCAATATTAATTAATACATATGGATGACTTTTTACAACCTCTATAGTTCTATTTTGGAGTTTTTCAATATCTTTCAAAAAAGCTGTCTCCTGATTGCTACAAAATGATATTGCCGTTCCACCCATTCCTGCTCTTCCTGTACGTCCAATTCTATGAACATATGTTTCGGGAACATTTGGAATATTCATATTCACTACATGTGACAATTTTTCTATATCAATACCTCTTGCAGCTACATCTGTAGCGACTAAAACTCTTATTTCTTTATTTTTAAAACTCTCCAAAGCTTTTTGTCTTGCAGATTGACTTTTATCACCATGAATAGCTTTAGACCTTATATTTTGTATGTTAATGGCTTTACTAATTTTATCTGCTTTCCTTTTGGTTCTAGCAAAAACCAATACAGATTCAAATGATTTATCCTTCAGCAAATGTACTAGTAGTGATGTTTTATCCGGCTCATCAACAAAATATACTTGCTGCTTAATCTTTTTTGTATTTGAAGACTTGCTTTTAACTTCTATTTTAACTGGATTTCTTAAAATTGAATTAACAAGTTTTGATACCTCATTTGGTATTGTCGCCGAAAATAATAAATTTTGTCTCACTTTTGGCAAAAAGGATATTATTTTTTTAACATCCTGTTTCATTCCTATATCTAGTATTCTATCCACTTCATCAAGTACAAACATTTCAACATTACTTAAATCAATATATCCTTGTCCAATCAGGTCAAGAAGTCGTCCAGGTGTTGCGACCAATATATTGGGCTCTCTTTTCAATTCCTTGATATGGCGTTTTGGAGTTACTCCCCCAAAAATCACACCTGTTTGAATATCTAGATTCTGTCCATAAATCTTAAAACTTTCACCAATCTGAATAGCTAATTCCCTAGTAGGTGCTAATATCAAAGCTTTAATTTGATTATACTTTTCATGATTGATACTATCTTCTGAAAGCTTTTGTAATATAGGAATTGCAAATGCAGCTGTTTTACCAGTTCCTGTTTCAGCACACCCCAGTAAATCTTTTCCTCTTAATATTGATGGAATAGCTTTTTCTTGTATTGGTGTTGGTTTTTTATATTTTTGTTCCTCTATAGCTTTTATAATAGATACATTTAAGTTAAACTCTTGAAATAACATTTGCTGTCCCCTTTTATATTAATTAATTAGATTAAATAATTTTTAATTTTAGTTTCATAGTGTATCGTTACCGTTATAGGAATTACACAATATCATCTTTAATACCATGTATTCCATTAAGCTTTTGCACACTACATCTTTCCTCTAATTGTAAACCTGTATTAAAATAAAAATTACTTAATAAGTATTTCCTAATTGCTCTTGTTCCTCTTTTAGTTTCTTGATTTGTGATGTTGCTTCGTTATATTTCTCTTCATAAGTTTATCTATTAATTATACCATGTATCTTTAATTCTACAAGCTACTTAATTTATTTTCCAACTTACATATATCTTCATTAATTTTTATACAAGGATGTTACGGAAAAAAAGATGAATCATGCATTGATTCAGTGTTATTTATTAAGAAATGAAATAGAACATGTATGCATACTATTTTTGAAGGATAAAAAAAACTATAGATATTAAAATTAAATAGAATTGAGGAAATTGAAGGAATTGATATTAATAAAGAAAGAATTAGACTTTCACCCATTAGATTGTGCCCATGCTGGGCGCATCATAAAAAAACCACCCCAGCTTCATAGCTAGGATGGAAATTTTTACACACTATATCTGACACTACCGAATCTTTTGTTTTAGTAAATATCTGCAACACTCTTGATATCTTATATTGTAAATAGTTTTTTATGGTATAAATAGTATGATTAATTTATTTGAAATACTCTTTTAGAATTGGTACTTTATCAGTTTGTTCCCAACTAAGTTCTTTGGTATTTTCACCAAAATGTCCATAACACGCAGTTTGTAAATATACTGCTTTTCTTAACCCCAATGACTCAATTATAGCATACGGACGCAAATCAAAATTACTATAAATTGCATTTATTAGTCTTTCATCCAACACTTTTCCAGTTCCAAAAGTCTCTACTCCTATTGATACAGGTTCTGCTATTCCAATTGCATAAGATAATTGTACCTCACATATATCAGCTAATCCTGCTGCAACAATATTTTTCGCAACATATCGCGCTGCATATGCTGCTGATCTATCAACCTTTGTATAATCTTTTCCTGAAAAAGCTCCGCCTCCATGTCTTCCATATCCACCATATGTATCTACAATTATTTTCCTTCCAGTCAGACCACTATCAGCTTTTGGTCCTCCAATGGCAAAGCGACCTGTAGGATTGATATAAAATGTGGTATCTGAATCTATTAAGTCTTGATTAACATTTGGTAAAATCAAATATTTCTTTATATCTTCCCTAACCCTAGCAATATTAATAAAATCATCATGTTGAACAGATACTACAATGGAGTCGATTCGTTTAACTAACCCATTAGTATCATACTCAACCGTTACTTGTGTCTTACCATCCGGTCTTAGATAATTTAAAATATTATTCTTTCTTAGTTCTGCTAGTTTCTTGGATAATCTGTGAGACATTTCAATAGCAAAAGGCATTAAATTCTCAGTTTCGTTACATGCATAACCAAACATCATCCCTTGGTCACCTGCTCCTAGACTATATTTATCATTTTTTTGATCTACTCCCATAGCAATATCACCGGATTGCTTGTCTAATATGATTTTTATCTCACAATTCTCTGCATCAAATCCTTTAGACTCATCCGTATACCCAATTTCTCTTAGCGTCTTTCGAACTATATATTCAAAATCTATTTTTGCATTCGTCGTAATTTCTCCCATCACTAAAACAAATCCAGTATTTATTGCTGTTTCACAAGCTATACGACTAAACTTATCTTGACGTAAACATTCATCAAGAATTGCATCTGAAATTTGATCACATACTTTATCTGGATGCCCCTCTGTGACAGATTCTGATGTAAATAATGTTCTTTGTCTCATGTTTCTACCTCCTAGTATTATATTGTAGTCAATAAGACTACTACGTTCATGCATTTTACTCTCTTATAAAATCTTTCCTATATTATTTTCTATTGCAAAATCATAATAATATGATGCGATAGCAATATCAAAGACAGCCATTCCCATTGGATTAAATAAAATTGGAATATCCTGAGAAAAGTTTTTCATTCCCTCTTCACATACAATTTCCTTGATAGATATAGAAGAGTCTTGATTTAGTCCACACTCTTTATGAAACATTTCTATATCTGTATTTTCTCGGCAAACTTCTTCCCAGTCATCAACTATAATAGATTCTTTGATAAATGGGAATATTTCTTTTTTATAATCTCTTAAGGATACATTCAGAAGTAAACTACCTTCTCTCGGTTTAATATCAATATACCTATCCTTGGATGCCGTACAAGTAATGAATATGTTTGAATTCAAGTAAACTTCTTGCCAGTTATCAGCAACCACAATTTTTTTCATATCTTTGGCCGGTAGATTTATGTTATCTACTCCTTTTAAATCATATATGTATATCTTTGATATGGAATCTCCCAACAAATTCATACACATATCCAGATGATGTTGTCCAATTGGTCCCCAGCCAATGATTCCTATTGTAATATTTTTTAGCTCTCTATATTTCTTATAATATTTGATTATTAATCCACTTACGCTTGCAGTCCTTATAATGCTAAGCATTGCAGTATTAATGATACTGATGGGGACCCCTGAATCTGCCTCATTAAGTATTGTGACACTATGAGCTCTTGGAATACCCTTATGGATATTATCCGGAAAGCTTGCAATCCATTTTATACCTGCTCTATCAATTTTACCTCCGACATATGCAGGCATAGCAATAATTCTGTTTTGAAGTTCCTTATATCTTAAATACGGCTTTATAGGTTGTACTGTTTCATTCCAATACAGACATTTTACAGTTTCCTCAATTACTGAAATAGTTCTATCCCAATCTATCCCCATTTCTTTCATATTTTCATTGTCCAAATACAACATTATTTATTCACCTCTTGTTTCATATTCTTCCATAATTCGTCTGTTGATATAGGAAGCAAATTTTATCGCATTAGAATCAATATAAAAATGTCCACCATTAAACGCTTCATAAAAACACACATTTGCCAGCCTTTTCCATCCTCGCAGCTCTTCATAAGATAAATCTTCATTACCATACATAACAGATATATTACATTTGATCTTAGAATCCTTGTTTGAAATTTTATAATCTTCTAGTATTCTATAATCTTCTTTTAATAATGGCGTGAATATTTTCTTGAATTTATCAATATTAAGCATTTCATCTGAAAGTCCACCAAATTTTTTTATCTCGTTTAAAAACAAATCATCTTCAAGCATACAAATTTTTTCGTTTTCTTGCCTCGTATGGGGTGGTTTGCTACCTGAAAAAAACATATGAATTGGAAGTTTTAAACCACTGCTTAATATTTTATAGTAAAGCTCATAAATTATAGTTGCTCCCATACTGTGACCCACTAGAACATAATCATCATCGCGAACATTTTTTTTAAAAATTCCAAAAATATCATTGACTGCATCTATAAAACCAGAGTATAGTTCTTCATTATAGCGTGAACCTCGTCCAGATAATTCAAGTGATATTGGTTCTATAAACCTTTTTAATCCACCTGACCATTTATACATTGAGTTTGCAGTACCTCCAGCATGTGGTAAATAAAATAGCTTCATACTCTTTCTCCTTTAATCATCTTAGGAAACTTCTCCATACACCATTCTTTATTATAGACAGTAGTACCATATCTATCTCCTCTATCAGCAAAAATAGCAACAACATTTACGTTTGTTAATTTTCTATCTCTGAAATAATTATGTATAGCGACCATAACAGATCCAGATGAACCTCCTGCGAATATTTGATGATTTTCCAATAAATAATTGCACATATCTATAGTCTCTTCCTCTGTTACTTGTATAACATCATCAATTCTTGCTTTTCTCAAGTTTTCCGGTTGCATACTTGAACCGATTCCAGGGATGTACCTTTTTTTTGATTTGCCTCCAAATATTACAGAACCAACAATATCAACAGCGATAACTCTTGCTTTGGGAAATTTTCCCTTGATTCTTTGTGAAACACCAGTTATTGTGCCACAAGAACTTACTCCTATGAAAATATAATCTATAGGATTAATTTCATTACATAGTTCATTACCGAGTGTCATATAATAAGCTTCAGCATTATAGGGATTACCATATTGATTGATCCAATATGTATTCTCATGCTGTGCTTGTAACCGTTTTACTTTTTTTATCCTTTCAATTAAGTAACCACCATTCTCATCATGCTCTTTTACTATAAATACTTCTGTACTTAGTTTTCTAATTAACATCTCGTTTATATATGTTATATTGGGATCTATAACACAATAAAATTTTAGCCCTAGCATCTTGCAATAAGAAGCTAGAGCAATTCCAAAATTTCCAGAAGAAGACTCTATAATTATTGTATCCTTATCTATTTCTCCATTTGAGATTAACTTATTTAAAATAAAACTTGCAGCCCGATCCTTTACTGAACCTGTAGGATTAAAAAACTCCAATTTGATATATATATTTAAGTCATGAAACATTTTATCTGATAAATTAATGACAGGAGTATTCCCTACTTGTTCTAAATATTTCTTCATCTCTCAACCCTTTTCCTTAGCGATTTCATATTCAATTTCTTTAATTAGCTGGTTTATTAATATTATGTAATTTATTTTCAGTTTATTAAGAAAAGCCACCGTTCTCAACATTTCGGCTTCATCTCTTTTTACTAATAATTTCATAATCATAAACGTAAATTGTTCCGATTTTTTTACTAACTGTGAAGCACTTTCAAGTAATTCCTTTGATAATGATATACCATATTCATATTTCATGATGCGTATCCGTTCCTTCATCATATAAATATGATGTTCAATAAATTTAATTAATCGCATATTTACCAGATCAAGTCTTTCCGTAAAGTAAAACAGTAATTTGCTTATTATGCAATCAAAAACATCAATACCCATCTTATATTTACTTTCAGAATATAAGGCATGACTAACATTATTTTCTACATAGTTATCACCATTGACAAATTCTTTTAAAAGAAATAATATCTTTTCCAGATTTATTTTGGGTTTACTTTGATCATAGGGTAGCTGAAGATTGCAAACCCTATTATTTGATATATCACAATGCATTTGAACCCCTAATGCCTTCAAAAGATTTATATCTGGTTTTCTTTGATTATAGAATGGCTGAAGATTGTTAATTCCAGTGCATGATATATCATTATCCAGTTTAACCCCTAACATCAAAAAAGTATTATAATTATTATTTTTCTCATAAGTCTCTCTATATGATGTGGTTATTTCACTTTTAGGAACTAATTTTTCCGAGTAATTGCTATAATCGAAATAATCACGGCACACAAAATTGTCATGATCGTCATAGTCATAAATCATTAATGAATGAATAGAATGATATTGATTGAAGGTAACATAATTCCTAATGTAATAGGTTTCAACATTATGTATAATTACGTACCCCATATCTAAATAATGTGTTATCACATCACTTATTTCTGTAGATTTATACTTAAAATTATCGCTTGTAAATTCAAATCCTTTGAATACACCATAGTTTTTATATTTTTGTGATTCAAAATAATCTACCCAATCTGCTTCAATTTTTTCTTCTATATAACATCTAATGAAATTTTCCGCTAATGCAAATTGATAATTCTTTCCTCCTGCCAATATACATGATATGTACAAATCATTATATGGAATATAAGCTTTAGGCGGAAACGGCATATTTTTATTCATCTCATTTCTCCTTTCATTCTAAACCATTTGACGGATTAATCATTATCAGTACCTATTATAATAGGTTAACCATTCCCATTTGCTTTTGTATCAGTATTTAGATTTTTCAATCGTGCCATACTATACATTTCCTTACATTTTTTACAGTTATGACACTTACATGTGCACTTGGATTTATTGTAAAATAATTGATCCAAACATTTATTATCAATAAAATATTTCTTAGCCATCGTAATGTCAAAAAGCTCAATATAGTTTCCATCATACTGTTCTGCCTCATAAGCACAGACCACATTAGCTAATGCCTCAATAGGTACTTGACGTCCGACTATTTTAAAATCATTTGTAATCTGCTCATAGTGATGCAAATCTTCAGGTCGTATAACGGAATTGGTAAGTAACAAGTGTGGGTTGTTCCAATATACTTTTTTACATTTAAGATGGTAATCAAACGCATTTGATGAATGCGCATAATGATTATGATGAAATCTTCTCCACGGGCAATCTCCCAAGCAATGTTCATTAACCATCAATCGTATTTTTGCTCTCTTCAAAGCTTTTTTTATATCTATTAGTAAATCAATATTATAGTTACAATTCATTGATGGAACCAGTACATCTGCTCCAAGATTCTCATAATAAATGGCAGAGCGGCATGATTGGATTTCACAAATTGTAGATGCAGTAAGCTGCATATTAGTATTAGCTTTTACCTCACTCATGATAAATGGATGACTTGCAATAATACCACTCACCCCAATTTTTTCCAGATCTTTAAGATAATCTCTTATCTTTTTCCAATATATATGATTTGTAGTATTCTCAATTCCACAAGGTGAGTTAAGTGCAATCTCAAAGGTTACCTTTTTTTTAGATGCTATATTCACCAAATCTTCAATTTCATTAAGACTGCTACAATATTGGGGACGGCCACCAGCTATCATATTTTTCAAACCACCTGTATAAACGGAATCAATTTGATTCCCTACTCCTAATAATCGTTCCAAATCTTGTTTATTTCCACTAAATCCTATATTAAAAACAGGTTTCATATTTTTTTATCCTTTACTATATTTTATATTTGTTGTTGTTTCTTTAATCAAAACACATAATTTTAAAAGAGTTTACCATCCAAATGGACAGTAAACCCTTTTAATTATCTTGTCTATCTCTTCTATATGTTCTATGAACACATTATCCAGTTATTACATTAAACTACCTATATCGGTTTTATTGAATTTATATAGACGCAACTTATGTCGTGTAATATTGTGCTTGTGCGTTCCAGAGTTCATAATATTTTCCTTCTTTATCTGCGACTAAATTATCATGACTACCGTGCTGGATAAGTCGCCCCTCGTGGAATACCACTATGTCATTACAAAAACGACAAGAAGAGAGACGATGGGAAATAAAGACAGCCGTCTTATCTCCTACAATCTCATTCATCTTCTCATAGACCTCAGACTCAGCAATGGGGTCTAGAGAAGCAGTTGGTTCATCCATGATAACAAAAGGTGCATCTTTATACAACGCTCGGGCTAAAGCGATTTTTTGTGCTTCTCCCTCGGATATGTCCACACCTTCCTTCTCAAAATCTTTGTACATACAGGTATCCAAACCCTTTGGTAGAGTTTGTAATCGTTCGCCAAAACCAGTTTTATTAAGACATTCGTTAGCCCAAACAGCATCATAATCAGCCTCAGCAGCTACATTTTGTCCCAGACTAAAGGATAAAAGCTTAAAATCTTGGAACACAACACTGAATATATCCATGTACTCCCGGTAATCATATTGGCGAATGTCTATTCCATTTAAGTAAATTTCTCCCTCTGTAGGGTCGTATAAACGACAAAGGAGTTTGATAAATGTAGTTTTGCCGGAACCATTTTGCCCTACAACAGCAAGGCGTTGTCCTATATTAAATTTTAGTGACAGGTTTTTCATAACATACTCTTCTGAAGACGGATACTTGAAACTGACATTGCGAAATTCAATCTCATACATACTATTGGATCTTTTTCCTGTGCTTAAGCTCCCCTGACACATGTCATTCGGTGTAGCAAGGAAATCAAAAACTGTTTGCAAAAACGGTGCATTATTACGCAGATTACCGAAGAAGCGAAGTAACCCTGATACGCCACCAGATAGTGCAGTGGTAGCTCCAATGTACTGAGTGACAAAACCCACCCCATATGCCCCACCCCATGCTTTGAGACATACAAAAATGTATATGATAATGGTAAAGACATGACTCACTGCTGTAGATGAGGTGTGAAACAGTCTCATCGGGCGAAGAACCGTTGTTGCTCGGTCTCCATAACTCATTGCCTCATCTAAATATTTTTGTCCCATAATATCCTGACGATATATTCTTGTATCAAGTGCCCGTTGACGCTCCTGTGATGATTTCACAATGAATATTCTATATTTTTCAAACATTGTTATATCACCATAATAATTAGCCCAGTATGCATTTCCTTTATTGATTAACATAGGTACAGCGAACGTGACAGCCAACATAACCGCAATGATAATAATGATAAAAAACGGATTATTTAAAACAGTCAATGTTCCTGCACTCTCAGGGACTTTAAACATAAAAAGTGAACTACTCAACGCAACCGCTCCAATGATTGTGAGCAATGATTCTACCAATAAATCGAAGTCACCCATCAATCCACCCAGCCCCCAAGCCGGCCAACTATCATTTTGTTGTATTTTATCCATCAGATCATGAGTTCTCGAAGTACCCACATCACTAAAGTTCATAGACAATAATTTATCCGTATATAATTTATCACGCTTATACCACAGTGCTTTACGTTCATAGTTTTTCCATCTAGATAAACCCGCATTTAAAAGCGCTAATACTGATGCAGAAATTAACGATAATACTGTCAGCCACTTTAACGTGAAGGCATCTCGTTCACCAGCGATTTCGTTAATAATTCTTGCTGTAAGAATTATTGCTACATAAGGCGTCAATGCTACCGATATTGAACAAAGTGCAGAGGAACATAACATCATAGGGTACTTTTTCCACCACAAGTGGTATCCTCGTAAACTCAGATGCATGACTTTTTTAAAAGGTATTTTATCTTTTTTTTGTTTCTTAGTCACAATTAAGCACCTCCTTGTCAGTGGTCTCCATGACTTGGTCCTCATTTTCCCGATAATAACGACTTTGAACCTCGAATAGCTCGAAATATTTCCCACCCTGTCGGATGAGATTGTCGTGAGTACCTTCCTCTAGAATAGTTTTGTCACCAATTAAAATTATTCGATCGCAAAAACGTGTTGAAGCTAGACGGTGAGAGATATACACTGAGGTCCGATTGCCAGTGATTTCATGATATTTATTGTATATCTCACTTTCTGCAATTGGGTCAAGAGCAGCGGTAGGTTCGTCAAGGATAATTATCGGTGCACTCTTATACAACGCACGGGCTAACAATAAACGTTGAGTTTCCCCTCCTGACAATTCAATCCCGTCATCAAAAATATCTTTACTCAAATTTGTTTTATATTTTTGGGGTAGCTTCTCAATATTTTGGGTCAATCCTGCTTTTTCTACACAGTCACGAATCTTTTCCATATCAAAAGAATTATTGGCTTGAGAAATATTTTCAGCTATTGATATTGGAAGAAGAGAAGTCTCTTGAAAAACTGCAGAAAAATGTCGGTAATAATCACGTCGGTTGTACTTTTTTATGTTTACTCCATTTAATAATACCTCACCTTCTGTAGGATCGTAGAAACCACAGATTAGCTTAACAAGTGTTGACTTACCCGCACCGTTTAGTCCCACAACAGCCAATTTTTCTCCGGGTTTTATGGTGAGATTAATGTTCTTTAAGGTGTCCTGTTTTGCTCCTTTATATCTAAATGATACATTCTTTAACTTAATTTGATAAGTTACAAATGGGTCCGGCTCCAACGACTCACCACCCTCAAAAACAAACGGTTCATCGTATTCAAGAAATTCCCGCAAAGTAGAGATCTCAAGGCTATCTTTATTCAGATCTATCACACATGAGAGGATTCCACTCACCCATATGGTAATTCCTCCCACAGCAGTAAATAGGAGCAAAAATTGGGAAGCAGATAATCCATCATACAATACTAATCCAATGAGATAGATATACGCTACACCATTACGAGCAAAGGACAGTACAACATCGACCACATTCCCCCAAATATAAACCCGATTCTCCCTGGCGAGGAATGATTGATATACCTTAAGCGTACTACTGTATATGTCCTCCAACCAACGACCCATGTTAAACAAACGGATATCTTTGGCAATACTGCCTTTTCTAGCTTTATTGGATATGTAATTCATTCGTTGTGAATACTCTGCTTCCTCGTCCCGGTGTTCATAACTCCATTTGTATATACGTTTATTCACAAAAAAACCAGTGACAGTGGTAACCAATATGACAATAATAATCCATAATTCAATGTAAGAAAACATAACCAAATAAATAATAAAACCCGCAATATTTTTAAATAAATTTGATAATTTGACCCAAAAAGCCAGTGTTGTGGAGTCATTTCCAATATTGTACATATTTGCTCTATCCAGTTTTCGAAGCACATCCTGATCCTCTGTAAGAGGATACGATGCCTTGACTATTTTTTGCGTTATATGCGAAGCTATTATTATTCTGAACGAATTATGTTCAAAGGGAATTATCGTAGCAAAAAAAGAATGAACTGTATCTACTAACAGCAGCGCTCCTGCAAATAGCAAAATAGTTTTGATGAGTTGTCCAAGAGGAACAACTGCTTCCACCTCTGATAGAATGACTGGTGTAATCAGAAGTTTAAGTAGGCTAAGCCCCACTGATAAGGAGGCGGTTAACACACAGAGTATTAACACCCATTTACGTTCTGTCCATGCCAATCTGACCATGAAAATAATGTTTTTGAACACATTATACTTGGGTTTCACCGAATTATTTTGACATTTTAAATTTGTGACATTATCCATATTGATTTCCTTTCTTATTAGTCTTTTGATTTTCTTATTTTAATTTTCTATCACATAATCTTTAATTTCTGAAAGTATCTTTTTTTCAATTTCAATAATATCGGAAATATATGTTTGAATTTTTACTTTTGTTTTTTCCAGACGCCTTGGTTCATAAAAAAGTCTTACCACCATATGCTGAACTTTCAGCCATACATCGCTGACATCGTATAACATCATGTATATTTGGTTAATCCTTTCATCTTCACACGCCTGTTTTTTATATAAGTCCTCCAATAAATAAGCTAGTTGGAATCTGTAATCAGCAATAGCTTTTAAACCATTGGTTATCGTACATAAATATATATCTTGAGGGATGTCATATAATTCCATAGCTGTTTCAGTCATACAGATATCATTTTTAAAAATGTCAATCATTTTAATTCCTTCATGGATAACAACCTCATTAGATGCTATATTCCCGAGCAGATTATCTATATCTATGTTCTTCACAATCTTGGTTTCTGCATAATAATAAAACTCACCATACTCAAATACAGACTCAGGTATTAAAAACTGTTCATACCCTTTTATAAAAGGATCCGTACACCAAATTCCCTCGTCACTATAACCTGTAAGTGCACAGGCATGCCATATTGAAGCCTGTAAGTATCCTCTATGCCAAGGACAATCAATACAATCTATGGTCATTACCACAGTTTTGTATGTATCAATATACTCCTTTAATGTTTGTAAATTCACATCTTCTTTAGCTATTTTCTTGCGACTTACTTCTAAATACTTAGAATTTATCTTTTTCATATATTCGTTAAAAGAGTAAACCGCCAAATCTTTATTGATAGGATTATAATCAAAACGCCAAGCGTTTACAAACATAGTTGAAAAGTCCATATTCATTGAAGTGTATACTAATTCCATCGTCATTAAAAAACAGTCCATATGTGAATAAATTCCACTATTTCTATCCATTATATCACACCCTTTTTTAAAAAGTAAATATATTTGGTTTATTCACACACAATTAGTCTTCATCTGATCAAAAATCATTTTCTCAATTACTGACAAATTAAAATTTCCGTGTGTTGTCAATAAAATTTCCTGCTCATTTTCCTGAATATACCCATTTTTCTTAAGAAAATGAAATATTACGTAGAAAGAATTATATATATGTTGACCATAGCGATTAATATAATAACTTTTACTTATTTTCCCACTTCTTAAAGAATAGACTATCTCACGTGCAATCATATCCGTCATATTTAGTGTTTTATTAGCCTCTACACAGCTTATACCTGCTTTTTGATTTTGAATATATTCATTTATATTGGATGTATTGGCAAAAATCTGTTTCTGAAAATAACTATTGGCACCCGCACCAAAACCAATCCATTCGCCACCGTCTATTTGCAGTCTGCTATAAAGATGGTTGATATGCCCTGTCCCATTAAAATGGTAGAGAGAGTACCGTTCAAATCCTTTAGATATCAATAGGTTTGTAGCACCTTCAAAAGCTTTCATCTGATTTGCTAAAGATGGCATTTTACCGTGAATAGTATTGTAATTATTGTATAACACGGTTTTCGCTTCCATACGAAGCGAATATAAGGCAAAATAATTGACACCCAATTCCAGTGCCATATTAATATCCTTGATTGTTGTTTTTTGATCTGATAGTGGCAAATTACAGATGAGATCAATGCCTACTGTATGTAAATTCAACTTTTTGATGTCTTTAAAAAATAATTTTATCTGTTCAATATTTGTGTTTCGATTTATATCTTGTAGTATTTTGCTATCAAATGTTTGTATACCTATGTTTAAGGATAATTTTGAATATTCGGTAATCAGTTCCACCAATTCCATCTTTATTGACATGGGACTAGCTTCAAATACAATCTCTTTTTCTTTTAAATTAGGTACACATTTTTTTAATACACATAATATTTTTTTCAAATGATGTTTACTGATTATAGAAGGAGTACCACCACCAAAATGAATACATTTGACATTCATTTTCTGCAGTAAATCCATGTGGTTTTCTATTTCACTTACAAGAGAGTCTACGTACCTGTCAATTAATTCTGGTGTGTAGGATTGACAGGTTTTTATTGAACAGAAATAACATTTTTTTTCGCAAAAAGGTATATGTATGTAAATCGAAATGTCAGAATCAAATGATACCATGTTAAAACCGTTAGAAACATCTAGATCAATTTTGGGTTGAAAATAAACTGTATTATCATTAACTTTATCTTTCATAGTAATCTACCTGATTTCATATTTATCATTCCCTTTCGTTTTTCTAAAGGCACAAATAAGATATGAAAAATATTGTGTACCTTCATTTTTATTCATTATTTTGATTTACAGTAATATTGTCTCTATACACATCCACAACATCCGTACCCTTATGGATAAGCTCATGCATAATTGGTACAGATGCAGGATGGAGCTTTTTCCATCTTTTGTCTGCATGATATATATCCATTAAAGAATACGGGTTAGGTATATTATATTCATCGCAGCATTCTTTAAATAATTGTAAACGTTTGTATATATCTTCACGATACGGCTCCCTGTTTAATTTATAATAAGAACACATCAATATATCATTGTATTCTTCTGGATAAATACTTTGGTAACCATATTTCTCTTCCCAGCTCTCTGAATCAACTTGTCCTTTTGGGTAAAAATAAAATGGATGAGGATCAACCTCATAAAGATCATCTTTTAACTCTTTGATAAGCTCCAAAGTTTGCTTAAAATCATCGTCCGTTTCTCCTGGAAATCCGATTACCCAAAATGTAGAAATTTTAACTCCCGCTACCGCTAAGTTTTTAATATTAGATTTTATTTTTTCTACAGTTATCCGCTTATCCATCAGATTCAGTACATTTTGTGAACCGCTCTCTATCCCCAGCCTTACCCGGTAAAGACCTGCTTTTCGCCATTTATTGACCTTATCCATATTATCGTTCATATCACATACTCGAAGATATGTATCCCAATAAAAACGTTCATATAGCGGTATCTGAAGTAAAGCATCCGCAAGTAAGTCAATATTGGGATTTAACAAGGAATCAGCAAGCACAATAATATTTTTTCCGTACTTCTTGCTAATGCTACGCAGCTCGGAAACAACTTTCTCCTCTTTTTTACGACGATACTTACCCCATTGAACCGTTTCGCTACAAAATGCACATTGAAATGGACAGCTTCTTGAAGAGTATGCAACTAATTGAGGGTACGCATTCATATCAAAGTCCGAAAAATCCGGTAAAGGAACATTATCCAAACATACCTTCTCAACAGAACTATCATTTACCATTACTCTAGGTGCATCTTGGAAATTAGAACGAAGTAAGTTCAAGAAAATAATTTCTCCTTCGCCGATTAAAAAATGATCAATATATGGTGTCTTATCAGCAAAATTTTCAAATTCCTCAGAACCCGGACTAAACTGATCCGCAAAAATTCCACCACCCATTACTGTTTTAATGTTAGGAAAATATTTTTTAACTAACTTGAAAGCAAAAATACTAGGTCCAAGTGTTAAGCTATAACAGGATATCCCGTAAACATCAAATTCATTTTCCTCTAGATCTTTCATGAGATATTGGGCAAATATTGTGTAAAATTGTTCAACCAACTCACATAAGCTCTTAACTGCGTCATCACATGCCTTATAAAAAAAATTATTAAGAATCAGCTGCCTAATAACTTCATGATAATCATCCATATTATCTCTATTATTATAAGCAATCAAGTGTGAGGTCAATACATCATATCCAACCATTGCAATATTACCCATCTTATCTGAAGGAGTAAATGATTTTATTAATGAAATATAACGACTGCCATACTCAAATAACGGCGATAGTGCATTGTAATCCTTTGTATGAACCTTATATCCATATTGTTCAAGATAGGATTTCAGACATGCTATACCCAATGGAGGCGTGAGCGGACTCCAGAAGGGCATCATAGACAACCTGATCTGCATTGTTCTATCCTTTTGCATATCATTACCTTCTTTCTTTTTGTAGTACATCATAAGTTTTCTTTATAGTATCAAATTTTGAAAGCAAACTATAATCGTCAGGCACATCAATATCAAATTTACTTTCTATGCCAATAACATAACTGACAAATGTAATTGAATCCATTCCAAGTTTTTCTATAAAACTATCTTCATCGTCAATCTCTACTAATTTGTCTGGAAAGATTTCCGCAAGAACCTCCTTAATACCTTTTATTTCTATCTCCACTGTACTCACCTCAATACTATTCAATATTCTATCCTCTCATTTATTGTAGGCATATCAGAGTAGCTATTTTTTCTCTGCGGTAACAAAAAAGTATCTTCCATAAAAGAAATCTGTATCAATACTGATAACATTAAATCCAGATTGCTCAAGCATTAAAACAAGTTCTCCATAATGTACATATCGATAATCTATATTTATGTCTGGATAAACTTCGCTTCCCTGATACTCATTAAATTCATATTTTAGATGACAACGTTGTTCCCATGGCTCGATTGTGGTGCTTAAAGTAATAACAAATGGAATTTCATTTTTATCTCTAAATCTTTTGTAGGTGACATAACTGTCTGGCTTGTACAAACACTCTGGATGGGACATAGCTATACTTACAGGTTTCGCAATATCGAAATATAGTCTTCCCCCCTTTCTAAGATTTCTATTACAACTCTTTAAACATTCCATTTGCATTTGTTGGTTTTCCAATGCAATAAACATACCATCAGGAATAGCAATCATATCAAAAGGTTCATCTGAAACATACTGAGTACAATCTTGTTTGATGAGGTTAATGTTATCTGATACATATTTCTCTTCACTTTTTAATTTGTCTTGCACAATATCATGCATATATGGTGAAATATCTAAGCTAGTAACTTTATAACCTTTACGTGCTAAAGGTATTGTCAACATACCAGTTGCCGTTGCAAATTCCAAAACACGTCCATCTGTTAATTTTGCTCCATCCATAAATGGTTTATTGATGAGTTCTAAATTTTTACGTTTCCACACACCAAAAGTTGGTAGATAATCATATAAATTAGCTAGATTATACTCATAGTAAATCTTTGGTTCTATTACTTTTTTATTATTCATAAATTTTATTTCCTCCTATCTTACTTTTTAAATTTTTTCAATGACAAAGAATAATGCATTAAATAGTGACTCGTTAGTTGAACTTAGGTACTCTGCTGGCTTTACTTTCTTTATGCGAAAATATTTTTCAGGTATATACATATCGTCTGATATACAATGAGGCATTGCATTATGATAACCTGACGGATCTGTAGAAATATCATTACTTCGGCATTTCATAAACAATAAACCATTTTTTTTAAGTAGTTTATAAATTTGTTCAAAGTAATTCATTCTTTCAGATGGATCAATACTGTGATAACATCCTCTATCAAATATATAATCATATGTATCCTCTAATTTAGTATGTAGAATATTGTCTTCCATAAAATGTATCTTTGGCTCAGTTAATTGTACTTTTGAAAAGGCATAGGGTACTATATCTATTCCAGTTACATCAAAACCTTTTCTATGTAACCAAATTGCCTGTCTGCCAGAACCAGTCCCCACATCAAGAAATTTCCCAGTGTTAATGTGTTCATTTCTCAATTCTTCATCTAAGTCCGGATCAATTTCTAATTGATTCCACATAATTACTTCAGGATTAGCCCCTAGATAAGCCGCATGAAAACTAGTAATAAAATATGGTGTTATGGTAGACTGATGAAGTGTCTTATATATCCTTTTTACAGTTAAAATATCTATATTAAAGGAAATAAAAACTATCTTTCTAATCGTCTCAATCTTCTCTAAGTGACAAATATCTTTTATAATTTGTTCAGTGGCCTCAAGCTTCTTCATGTCACTAATATCATCTAATATGTCTGATTCTATAAACATCAATGCCGTATCCGGTTTTTCATATGTCAATATACTTTTCATATCATTAACAGATTCTGCTAATAGAAAATCATCTGTTCTTATGTTATTTTTATCCTGTGTCTTGTAGTTCCATCCACCTATAATTTTACAATTTAAATCCGAAATTTTTTTTTGAATAATTTTGTGAGAATAATCATTAAAATTACCCAAAATAATGACATCATTTTCTTTTACAATCTGTTCAATCAAATGAATACCCCCTACAGTTCTAAGCTATTTAGAGCTTATTTTAGTACAATTTTCTTCAATTCATTGTAGTTATATATTATTTCCGGTATTAATTTTTCATCATCTATTTCTACACCATAGACATCCTCAATTTCTATAATAAGTTTGATTACATTAATTGAATCATAGCCAATTATTCTCAAATCATTTTTCCAACTATCATCAACTGGCAATTGACTAAGCCCGATTATTTTTAGTATTTTCTTTAGAAATTTTATTTCATCTGGATTATAACCTTCATAAACACCTTCCTCCTCTGATGATTTAAACATCTCATTCAAAGCATTATAATCTGTTTTCCCACTAATTGTTGTTGGAAGTTCATCTATCCTTATAATATGAACTGGAATCATATGTGATGGCATTGATTTTTTCAAGAATTCTTTTAAATCGGAAATATCAATATTACTTTTACTTTTATAACATGCATTTATCTGCTTATTTTCAGAATCAAAAACAACAGCACTTGCATCAACGCCTGAATATTTTAGCATTGTATTTTCAATCTCTTTCACTTCAACTCTTTTTCCATAAAAAGCAATCTGTGTATCCATCCTTCCATGAAAATAATAATTTCCATCGTCATTAAGGGAAACCAAATCGCCTGTTCTATACATTATCTCATGGGTATCAGGATTAATACGGAAACATAATTCTGTCTCTTTTTCGTTACCAACATATCCTCTTCCTACACAAATACCACTAACCATAAGCTCACCAGGTTCATTAATTACACACAAACTTCCATTTGGCTTAACAATAGACATTTTGGCATTGTTGATCGGCTTACCTATTGGTACCTTATCATAGTTAGTGTTTTTATCCATTACGAAGTGCATAATATCATCTGAAGCTTCAGTTGGACCATATGCATTAACAAGCACAACATCTGGCAAAGCATCAAAGCATTGATCAACAAGATTTTTTGTCAATGTCTCACCAGTGGAAACCAAGTACTTTAAGTCGGTAAACTCCTTGGAGTAATTTTTAATTTCATGAATAAGAAGACTTAAATAAGTAGGAACAACTTCTAATACTTGTATATGATTATCATATAAAATATTTCTGAAACTTTTTAGATTTATAAGTGCACTTTCAGGAAATATACTACTAGTTGCACCTACACATAGTGGCGCCAACATTTGCCAAACTGAAACGTCAAAACTAATTGATGCATTATTTGCAACTATACTCTTATCTGACAAATTAAGTATACGTATTTTTTCTGATAAATGATTGTTCATACCACCATGTTCTACCATGGCTCCTTTTGGTAAACCCGTTGATCCTGATGTAAAAAGGACGTATGCTAATAAATGATCATCTATTACATTTTGTATAGGATAATCATCAGCTACATCATTACCGTTTAATAAATCATGAATATCAACACTTAAAATTGAAAGTTCATCCATTGCTGAACTAGTATCTTTAATCACACATTTTGCTTCTGAAATTTCTGCCATAAAATTTGCTCTTTTAACAGGCGTCTTAATGTCAATAGGCAAAAATGCAGCTCCTGCTTTTAATATGCCCAATACTGAAATCACAGCAAAATATGATCTATCCATATAGACAGCAACCATATTTTCTTTTCCGATTAACTTATCCGTTAAATATTTACAAACTTTATTACTCATGACATCAATATCGTGATATGTCAATTGTATTCTATCATCTACTATTGCTACCTTATCTTTATACAGTTTTACATTCTCGCTTATACTTTGAACTACATTATTAATTTTCATATATTCTTATCTTATCCTTTCTCTGTACTCGTGGCACATTTTTTCATTAAAACAAAAGAGGCTACGTCGCGTCTTGCGAAACAAGTTGTTTTTTTAGGTAAAATCACCTCCCTTCTTCCTTGATTTTTTTGCTTGTTAATTAATATCTGCATTAGTACTGCTTAGTTTTTTTCTGTTTATCTTGCCGTTTACCGTATACGGAAGAGTGGGCAAAAAGACATACTTTTTGGGTAACATATATAATGGCAGCTTTGTGCTCAGATATTTTTTGATCGTATCGGGACTGCAATCTTTTTCACATACGATATAAGCGCATATATAATCCAATTCAGACTCATTTATTAAAACAACTGCAGCATCTTTTATACCTTCATAATTGACAATGAAGGTTTCAATCTCCTCAAGCTCTATTCTGTATCCATTCAACTTAATTTGATAATCACTTCTACCAGCAAACATTACCGTTCCATCGTCTTGCAAAATTGCCAGATCATTTGATTTATACATCATACGAGAATTATTACTATATAAATCCATCAGAAAACTTTTATTCGTTAGTTCACTTTGATTGATATACCCATCAGTAACATTAATACCCGATATATAAATCTCACCAATTTCATTTACTGTAGCAGGCGTCATATCTTCTTTCAGTATATAAATATCTGTATTGTCAATAGGACCTCCAATGGGAACCGCATTTTTCAAATCCCTAACGGGATTATACTTATACGACATACAGCCAATAGTTGTCTCAGTAGGACCATATAAATTATAAATTGTTATCTTATCTGAAAATAAGTGACTGATCTTTCTTGCCAAACTCGTCTTTAATATTTCTCCTCCTGCAACCAATACCTTTAATTTACTTTCCTTAAAATTATAATCCTCCATAATTAACAAGAGGGATGGCGTAAGTATGAGAATATCAACAAGGTTTTCATGAATAATTTTACCAAGTGCATATCCACTGTTTGATGAATCGTATATGACAATCCCATTACCCGTTATCAAGGGTACAAATAATGATATAGCAGTCATATCAAAGGCTAAAGAGGCATATAACGCAAACATTAGAGGCTCATTGTATTCTATATCCGATATGTATTGATCTTTTGCCCATAATAAAAAATTTATCAAATTATAATGGGATACCACAACCCCTTTAGGTTTACCCGTTGATCCTGATGTATACATAATATAGGCTAAGTCTGACATACTGACCCTTCGTACAGAAGTATTCATATAGTCTTGTTCAGCTGCAAGAAGATCATCAATCACGACAAATCTATATTTATGTGTAAGTAAATCCGATACCTCTTTCCACTCAGGATCAAGATTTATATTATCTAAGTATCTTTGACTTATTAATATTAGATCTGGATTGCTATCTAATAAAATGTTCATATTTCTAAAAGCACCACCCCTTACATCTAATGGCACATATGCTGATTTTGCTTTTAATACTGCCATGACAGAGGCAATTACCTCAATGGAATTTTCAACAAAAATCCCAACACGATTTCTAGTTTTGGGTACGCCTTCAATAAAATTTGAAATTTTATTAATAGATAAAGAGAGTTGTTTATATGACAACTCTCTCTCATTATGTTTAATCGCAATACCCTCCGGTTTTTCTAGCACTTGATTTTCAAACAAGTCAATTACCGTTTGTTCACTTTCCCTATTCTTTTGTACCCCCCGCAAAATAGCATTTGGGGGAGAATTTTTATATTCTTTGCTCATATAAGACTTCCTCTACTTTCTTACATCTACTTTTCTATCTTATAACTACTTTTATGTACTAAAGATAGTATACATCTCGTAACATCCTCTTCATTATTTGCAATATCTAATAATTGTTCAGCTGCCTTTTTCATATAATAAGTGGTTTGATCAGAATAAAATCCCTTAACAAAAAAAACAATGACCAGTCTCCATTGTTCCGTAATTGACTCTATTTTTGATTGTATTAATAACATAATATCTCTGTACTCAATAAATATATCCGATAGATAATAAAACAGATCCCCTAAGTTCTTTCTACCAAATTCAATTGATTTTAATCCAATCATAAAATCTGAATGGTCCAAATCACGATAACGTTGTTTTTCTGTTTCTAAAAAGGTTATATTTGTCACATCTTCTGCAAACAACCGTATACAATCGCAATTATCCAATTTATGATTATCTGTTAAGCCATTCGTAATCTGAGATAGAATATTAGGTAAACTCAAATTTTTTTTGGAATTTATTGATTTAAATATCAATATGTCTGTATATAATAGTAAATCTTCAAAAGGCAATTTAACTGGTTTATCAGATAAATATCCATCTATACATAATAGATATTTTTGATTAATATCAATATCTATAACTAAAAATGCATGTAACTTATTGACCTTTTTATAGTATTGATCATGCCAAGGTACATAATATGTATTTGAAATTATAGCGACAGGATGATTTTTTTCTATACTATCTTCTATATAATTTATTAACTCCAATTTGGGTAAACTTGATATAAAATCTATGTGTAATCCAACAAAATCTTGTAAGTAATTTAATTCAGTCAAAAAATCCTTAATATTTGTAGGATAATTACAGCTGGTTCGTATCCGTTTCAAAACCCCTTCTCCCTTTACTATCTTTGGAGAATAAGTAAAATTCAAACCTTTAGTATGCATAAAAATATGCCTTTTTTCAAAGTAGTCAGCTACACTTACAATAATATCATCAATACATAAATACCCTTTTTTATGGTATGGTTGTATATCAATTGCCATGAGAATCCCCACCTGATAAATAATCTATTATTTTATCCATAAACTCCCCTATATTCTTAAACTCAGCTGTATAGTATTTATCATCTATTTCAACTTCAAACTGAATTTCAATCTCAACCATAATTCTAACAAAGCACAGTGAACTAACGCCGATATCTTCAAAAGTACCTTCTAAATTTATATGCTCACGTTTATCAACATTGTCTTTAATTATGGTATCTATTTTTTCTCTAATTGAATTATTGTTTAACATAATATCCTCCCTATATCTTAAGATTTTCTGGCAATTCGCCGTACCTTGCCCCAAGAAAACCAGCAGAAAAATGAGGCATCCAGCCATGTACATTAAACTTTTTATTTCTATCAAATCCAGCAATTAGCATTCCAGATCGATCATATCTCCCCTTGCTTATCCAGATCCAATACTGGGAATCAGGCATTTTATTGAAAATGTACCTATATCGGGCAATGAATACTAAGTATATTTCCAGACTAAACAATACCTTTTTTCCCTCACGGAATCGTCTGGCTATATCAACGCCGCATTCACGAATAAAATCAGGAGAAGCACTTGCCTTGGTTTTAAACCATAAATCATTCTTTTCGGTGCTTTCTTCAGCCAAAACATCATCAAGAGCCCAACTTTCTATTCTAAATAATTTTCCCAACTGCTTTTTTGTTACATTTTTGGGAACACAAAGAATCATTTCACCGTTCTTGTTTGCTGCGTCAATCTCTTCCCTTGTAAATGGACAGTCGTCAAGAGAAAGTACTTCCCCCGTAATATCATTCATTCCCATCCCAATATACCAATTTTCCATTTCCTTTTTTAGTAGAACAGGGTCATTGACGTCTACCTGATGTTCATTAACAAATGACCATATCTGCTTTCTGTCAACTTTGTTTTGGTCAATAAGCTGTTTAATTAATTGTGTATAAATTTTATTCATTTCTTCTCCTCCATTTTATACTTTATATCTTGTCTTAACAGCTACGGCATTATTAAATCTATTTAATGACAGGCTTGAAAAATCAACATCTATGAACTTTCCTGTTATCATATTACTGAGTAAATAGCCACATGCTAATCCTTGCATAACACCGTGTCCGTTAAAACCAGCTATACAATACATTCCCGAAGGACCATATGGACCAACTATGGGGAGATCATCAATTGTTGTTTCATAGAAACCAGCCCACCTAGAAATAAGATGTTTATCATAAAGGTCTGGTACTCTTTCTACAGCCTTTTTACAATGTAGGATTTCCCAGTCCAGATCAACTTCGGGAAATGATGTATTCATTTTTTGATAAGGTCTATTATAGCCAGACAACAGACCACCTGATTCCCAATGAAACCCTATACCTTCATCCCCGAATATAATAACTGGCATATCCTTCTTTACCCAAGATACCGGCTCAGTTACCCATATTTGCTGAAGTGACGGTTCTATTGGAATAGTTATACCAATCATATCTCCAATTTGCTTAGCCCATGGACCTGCCGCATTAACGACAATTGAAGTATTTATTTCCCCTTCATCCAATATAACCTTACTAATTTTTCCGTTTTTTGCTTCTATGTTACAGACCGTTTTATTACACAAAATCTTTACATCCCGTTTATGAAGCTCTCTTTTTAATAACCCCAACAACATTGCCACATTTAACAAACCATCATCACGGCAATAAGTAGTCAGCAAAACATCATCAACACATATATTGCCAAACATAGATGCCGTATCTTTGGAAGAAAGAATCTCTGCATTGACTGCCACTTCCCGTTGCATCTTCACAGCTTGTTCTGCTTGCTTTACAGAATCTTCCTTTGTAAAAGCAAATGCATATCCACAAGGATTAAATGAAATACTGCACTTGCTTTCCTTTTCTAATTCATTAATCATTTTTCTATTAAGCATAGATAGTAAAGTATTAATATTAGATGAAAATTGCTGCCTTATTCCGCCGGCACAGCGCATTGTTGTATAGCCACCAATATAGCTTTCACGTTCGATTATGCAAATTTTCAATCCTAGCTTTGACAGATAATAAGCTGTACTTAACCCCATGATTCCTGCGCCAATGATGACAGCATCAACATCATCAATTATCTTATTTTCCATTGACAAACTCCTTTTTCTCTTCTACAAAACTTATGTACCTATCGTATATGCGTAAAGTATACTTAATTTTTTTCTCTCCAACTTTTCTATTTTTTTAAGACTGGCTATTATTCTTAATCCTATGGTATCAGATTGTTTTATCATTGAGAGTTTTACAACATATGTCCTCACTAAATACCAGGTCATAAATATGTCTGCTGAAATGGAGGATAAATGCTTATTACAAAAAACCTTATCATATATGTATCTTTCAACCTTAACTTGGTTGCATATATCATTTAGATTTTTTAACCATTCCTTTTTCTCCGTAACCTCATTTTGGGATAGATAGCAGATATAATTATGTAGATTTGCTATAGATTGCTCTGCTAATTGTACACTCATATGTATGTATATATCTTTGTAAGGAATTTCTAAGTTGCATTTACTTTTTTTTAGTATATATTTATGTAGAGTTTCCGTTTGAAAGTGGGATTTTTCATAATCTACATATCGCATTTTCATATTTTTATAGGATACAGTTGTACGATATCTTGATTCAACCACCGAAAGTAATTCATTCCTGTTATCCATGTTATAAATTAGTGTATAATGTGGTAAATGTTCTTTATTGTAAATATCTAATCTAAGGGGATTATAATAATCGTCAAGTAGTGCAACAATGATATTACCACGTTTTAACACTCTATCATGCTCTTCTTTCCAGTTTCGTATATCGTCTTTTTCCTTATATACTTCCATGCCAAGCGCTAGAGCCAATTCATCTATAGGAAACATTATTATACTTCGCCCCTCAAGCTGTTCACCCTCTAATGCGTAGAAAAAAATCCTATGCAACGTCAACATAGGATAATTAAGCTTATAATGTCTTGCCGCACATAAAAGTGAATTCATAAAACAGTCGTGAGTATAGATATCATTGAATGGTTCAACACTTCTTCTTATTTCTGCTTTCATCTATCATTACTCTCATTTATTAGCGTCATTAATCCTTCAAAAAGTGTCTTAGGAGAAAAAAATAAATCAGGCTTGATAAGACTAACCGGAAAGTCAACATTAAATTCCTCTTCTATAAGTATCATTATTTCAATAACCATAAATGAATTTATACCTAGATCCACCATGGCAACATCCAATTGTTCCTCAGTAAATTCTTGTGTGGTGTAATGTTTGAAAATGTTTATGTACTTTGTCAAATAATTATTATCCATATATTTCCTCCTATTATCTTTAATATAATTACGAATGACTAATACTATAAGATTTCCTGTTTTGTTATTTCTCCAATAATTTCCTTGAACCATGCTTGATTATCACGATTTTTGTTTCGGTTTGGATAATAACTATTCATATTATTAAAAGAGAGAATGATTTCTCCTTCTATTAATTTGGTTTTCTTTTGAAGGCAGACATTATATATCACCCATTCATGGTATTTATTGAAACGGTAAACAACATATTCATATTTCTTAGTAAAGACAACACATCCCTGTCCATTCAAAAATTTTTTGAACGCTGCAAATATAAATACTGCAAGATCTTTTTCCCCACCTGTTTGGTGACGGATACATTGATCTGAAGTCATAATTCTATCAGCCTCAGGAAAAATAGACTTATTTCCCATTTGATTTATGTAGCCATATACCTCCTCCTCTCTTTTGAAAAAGATATTACCCCAATCACTTTGTACGCTCCAGTAGACATATGTTTCTGGCTTTGAAACATACAGTGTTTGATTCGCATATTTTACCCACGGATATATACTGCTATTAATCCCATTGCCAACACGAAAAACACTCCCCCTAAAGTCATCAGTAGAAAGCTCTGGGACCACTGGCATCATTTCGCTTTCCCTACCTGTCAAACTATATAAAGGTAAGAAAGTATTTTCTGCAATATAGTTATATGTCTTAATGAGTTCAGTGCTTATCTCAGCAAAATTTCTTTTAAAATCAATAAACCATTCTGCTCCAAAAACCCTGTTTATTTTTCCAGAGGGATAAATTGTTCTTTTCCTACAAAGTGTTAAATTATCATGACTGATAAAAAATAGTTTTTGCTCATCACTTTGGACAATTAGATAATCCTGATTGATAATACGGAATTGAACCAATTGAGACACTTCAAACCCACACCAGCGCAGTAGTGAATATAGTGTCGACATAAAAAAGTTACAACTTACTGCAATTCTCTTTCCCTCATCTTTACCTGTCATAATTTCCTCTAATCCATACCAAGGTGCTAAATATTTACTCGCCCATGTATTGTCACGATCAGGTCGTGTTATTTGTAAACGGAATTTATCCCTGAGAAGATTATAAATGCTTCTTAATTTCTGCTCCGAATTTTCATGGGGAAGATTTAACTGACGGCATATGTTTGGTATTACGCCAGACATCATACACGTCATTATACTTGCACATTCTAACTGTATATGGGCTTCCCTGAATCGAACGTTGCGGGTTATGACACGTGCCAATTGACGATGCGGCAAATCAACAGTTTTAATAATCTCCTCTCCTAATAATGAATTTTTCCACCATGCTTCATTTTTTTGGGAATCCACATGCCAGCACAAATCATTTCTTTCAGTTAATAAGTGATAGTGTTCAATACCCACAATTTTGAATACTTTATTTTCATTGTCTGCTTTTACTTTTATTAGCAAATCAGCTGAGTAGTCCTCATATCCCTGATATTGAGCTTTTACCCTGCACTTACATTCAGAATGACTCATATCATATGTATCATCAAGAATAATTTCACATTTTTTCACTTCATGTATCATGAAATAATCCTCAAACCATTTATTTATCGACTGTCGTGCAACATCATCTTCTATCATTATTAATTGCTGCCATGCATGTTTATCTGCAGATATGATGCAGTTTTTTAGCCTATCTTTCACTTCATGAAAATCACAATTCATCATACTATACTAACCTCTTGGAAGGTGTTGAGAAAGGATAAAGGTAAATTAACGATATCAGCCGCATTAATATCATGGTTAATATTGATCTTAAAACACTTTTCAATTTCAGCAATAATGATAGATATATTTTGATGATCAATATTCATTTTTTCAATCAAATGCTCTTTAACAATTTCACTTTCATTAATGTGTATGTTCAGTACATTTTCATAAATATTTTTTAATGCATAACGTTGATAATAATTAAAGAAAGAGAACGGTGAATCTATTATTATTATAGCTAACTCATCGTCTTCAATAATGAGATCAAAGTTTTTTTCAATTTCAACAATTAGCTGCAATGCTGTCAGAGAATCAATATTAAAATTCTTTATTAAGTTTTTATTGAAAAAGTCATGTTCGTTGATTCGAATATCCAAAACATGCTTATAAATATTCAATAATTTAATAGCAACACTTTTAAACATATTCCTTGCCTCCTAACATTGATTTTCATATAAATATTTTAATCCATCTCTATATGTAGGAAAAAAGAACTCATATTTTAAATTATTTTTAATTAAACGATTATCCATAGCGATATTTAACATCCTAAGTCCATGAATGCTTAGCATTATCCGTTCGTTAAACTCCATAACTGGTTTCAAATGAATACATTTTGTTTTACTTAATTCTTCAACATATTGATAGTATTCAATTTGACGTATTGGCAAATCATCACATATATTAAAAATTCCTTGAGGGAAGTTATGAATACAGTTAGTCAATATATGGATTAAATCTTTAATATGTAATTTTGATGTATAATTCATGCCATCTCCTAATAAGGTAATTCCCTTTGAACAAACATTAAAAGGATTCGCTTCACTGTCTCCATATACTTCTCCTATGCGAAATATTGCATAGTTCTTACATGATTTCATGACTGCTTTTTCCATTTCGATGGTGATTTTCCCAAAAGGATTGTTCGTCAGTAATGTAGTATCCTCTAAATTAGCCTTAAATGTATCTGTATAAACTGCACTGTTGCTGGCCAAAACCATAGCAGCCCTTGGGTTATGGGATAAGAATCCAAGAAGATTAATTGTTCCCTGCACATATAAGTTATATGTATTTCTATAGGTGGAATGAATTCCTGCCAGATGATACACGAAATCTATATCATCTGGCATCTCATGTAGACTAGACGGATCAGCCAAATCGCCATAATAAGGTATCAGACCTAAATCAATTAAACAATCTGCTCTTTCTCTTTCTGACGGTCTGATAAGTCCACTGACTTTATAGCCATTCATCAACAAATGTCTGCACAATCTACTTCCAATATATCCTGTACAACCTGTTATAAGAATCATTTCTACGCCCCTCTTCTAAATACGCCTTCTTTTCTTTCCATATCTTCCTACATCAATATTATCTACAAACAGAACTTTTTTGGGTACTTTATAGCTTGGCAGCGCCACCTGGCAACAACTGATAATATCTCTTTCACTTAAGGAACCCCTTTCCTTCGTTAGAACTTTGACCCCTAACATATCATTGTCTGCTCTATTGCGGTACTTATATGCTACAACATCCTTAACTGCTTCATGTCTCATAATTACCTGTTCTATCTCCAAAGGGTTGACCAGATGTCCAGCAATGTTTATAGTTTCCGAGATACGTCCCTTTATTTCCAAATATCCATTTTCATGAATAAGTCCAATATCTCCCGTTTTAATCCATTCATTACAGAAAACTTCATTATTTAATGCTTCATTTAAATAATATCTTGAAGATACCATATCTCCTTTTACAATGATTTCTCCTAAGCCTTCCTCATTAATATCAATCAGTGATACCTCACAGCCGTTAAGTGGTTTGCCCACAAATTTTCTTAAACTGGCTATATCGTTTGAATCATTATATGCTATCGTTCCAGCTTCAGATGAACAGTATATTGAGTGCAAACCTTTCTTTGATTTCTTATAAAAATTCAAGAAATTTTCTTCACTTAAATAAGCTGAACTGGTAAGACAAAGTCTCACATTTTTCCAAGTGTCTTCTGTACACAATCCACTGGCAGTTATAAGCTTATAGTAAAATGGTACGGCAAAAAAGACGGTAACCCCTTGCTCAATAATATGCCTTAGCACGCTACTCGGTACTGTGGAATCTGAAACAACAATTCTGGTTCCAGTTAATAATGCCGGCAACAGCACTGTATTAAGTGCTGCTGGTAACATTAATGAAATAGGAGTATATATAACATCATTTTCAGATAATTTCAAAGTATCAGCAAGGACAATAATATTGTTTGCCATATTTTCTTTACTGAACATAACACATTTTGGTAGCCCCGTTGTACCTGAGGTATAAAGCATTTGCATAATACTATCTTGAATATATTCTTCTTCATAAGTTGTCCGATAAAATGTATATCTGAGTGACAGGGGTATAGTTTTTTGAAATTCATCTGAATAGAGTGCTTGTGAAGAAATAACTGCATGGGCTTTACTGCTATGAATTACTTTTGGAATGATATCCTGATTAGTAGAAACATCCATGGGTATCATAATACAATCTAATTCACATAAGGCAAAATAAAGCCCCACGAAATCTATTGTTTTTTTCAAACAAACAATAATTTTGTATCTTGGGGAAATCCCGCAACATTGCAATACCAATTTCCACCTATCTATATTTTTTTTTATGTCAATATATGAATATGTCCTCTCATTTACTGTAAGGATTTCATGATCAGGTTTTTCATTTATATGCCTGTATAAAGCTTGTAGTAATCTCATATTTCATTCTCCTTAAATGCGAAACACACTTTTTTTCACATAACAATATTCCTTTATACTACCAATCAAATATCACTTCCCCACTTACACCTGCTCTACGAAAATAATCAATATTTTCTTGATGGACATGGGGTAATAAAATCTCTTCTACTCCTATCACACCATTTTTAAGCAGAGTTTCAGCCTGAACAAGAGAGTCATAATTATCCAGGCGTATTCTTCCTTCAATTATTGATTCCCATGACACAGGGTTGAGCAAATCAATATTTAATCCCTCTTCTGATTGATTGACCTCTTCATATTCCCACACCTGTAATAGTATCCTTTCTACTATTCCATGAATTTTTTCCATATAAACAGACATGTCCAACATCAAGATTTGTTTTGTGAATTCAAGAGCCCAACTGATGATAGGTATCAATAATCCGCTCTCAATATCCATGTCAATTGTTGTATATATTGTATAACTGTCATTATTTTCTTGGTTGTTTATGATGGGAGAGGTAACCACTATTTGCTCTTTCCTTAAATTCAAGAATGGGATTTCTTCCTTAACCACAGCAACAGAAAACAAACAATTCAATCCTTTATAAAGAATTGTATCATTAAAAAAGTTATAATTTAGGTCAGTTGCTAATGTCATGAGATTGTTTAATTGCTTACTATTAATTATTTTTTTCATACGCATCTCAATTCCCTCTAATGATGATCTACGATATATATGTATCTTCCACCAACTTTCGGTGAATGAAAATTCGGCATCCAGGCATGGGCACAAAATTGAAAATTAGAATCTATTCCTGCAATCAATACACCCTTTCCTTCATATCTGGTATTCGGTAACCATGTCTTATATGAATTATCAGGATACTCTCCAGTCACATATTTCATTCTGGCCAGGAAAACCATATATCTTTCTATGCTCATATTTAGCTTGTCGTCGTCTTTAAACCGTTTTGCTATTTGACGTGATATTTGATCAGTAAATTCTGGTTCAAAGCTTTTCTTTGTGGAAAACCAAAAATCCTCATGTTCTGTTTTTAATGTCACCAGAGGATCGTGAAATACCCAGCAATCTAAATGGAACAACTTCCCAAGTGTAGCTGCATCAATACCACCAGGTAAACATAACAACATCTGACCACTATTTTCAACTTCTTTTATCTCATCTTCGGTGAAATAAGGAAGATTCAGATGAAAAGGTACACCTGTCAGTGTTTCAATGCCCATGTTTTTATACCATGTTTCCATTTCATCCCTTACTTTTTCAGGCTTAGTTAGTGTTTCGTCATTTTGTAAAGTATGTAATAAATCACTTTTTACAACAATACCATCTTTTATTAACTGCATAACTAAGTTAATTCCTTTTTTTTCATCTATTATCAAGTACATTTACCTCCTAAATAATTAATCATGTAATGTGCTACTTCAAACAAATCGCCAATAATACCATAATCTGAATATTGGAATATAGCTGCATATGGATCATTATTGACAGCAATTATCTGTTTCACGTGTTCAACCCCCAGAATATGTTGTGGGGAACCCGAAATTCCAAAAGCAATATACATATCCGCATAAATTTGCATACCTGTTGATCCAATTTGATAACTTTGAGGAATAATTTGCCTATTTACAAGTTCCCGAGTCCCACCAATTGCAGCATGATCTAACATTGTTGCTAATTTTTTAAATAAGGCTAAATCTGATTTATCATTTATTCCATTACCTAGTCCAATAACAATCTTCGACTTATTAGAGCCTATGGTTTCAACTTTTTTCATCATCTCTATTTTAATGTTATTGTTCTCAGATAAGATTATTTGGGTAGTTATATTATGAATTTCAGGACAAGTGAGATTACCTTCTAAACTGTATGCTTCTTCATCATCTAATATAGTTGCCATTAGTGGTTTGGATCTGTGGACAGCAATTTGTGCATAAATATTATTTGAATAAACCATTCTAATCATATTGATACGCCCAGAAACTTCATCAAATTTAAAATTTGTACAAGCAGCACATAACCCGGTATTCAGAATATAAGCAACTTGAGGAAATAGTATTTTATAGCCCGAACTATTCGTTGCCCAAGCGATATCCGGATTGATTTTTTTAATAAAATTCGCTAGGTTATTTATCTCATCTTTACTGAATAAAAATTTGTTTCTTGCATGAAGTGTTACATAATAAATAACATCTATTTCTATCGTTTTCAAATAGCCAAAAAATTTTTCATCATTTTGATTAAGTATAATGGCAATAATCCTATATCCGTATTGCTTTTTTAGTATTTGAGCCATATATAATATTTTTCGGGAATTTGATGTGAGTATTCCATCTTTATGTTCAATAAATATACATACTTTTTTCATAATCTCTCACCAAACAAAGTTTTCATTAGCACCTTCATCTTTTTTTCTTCAAAAACTATACTCTCAAAATTTCTTTTGGTAACTGAAGGCTTATTATAGAGAGAAACCACTTTTGTGAATGATCCTTTATGTCCCACATTTTCATCCGATAACTCTAGATCTCCCCAGGTTATTATCTCAACATCCTTTGACTCAGAATCTATAATATTCTTTATCACAGGTGAATTAACATAATTATCAGGACCTTGCGTTACAGTGATCAGTAATCTTTCCTCTACTATTTTTCTAATCCATGCTGAATCCATTTCACAAGTTATCTCAAAATATTTATCCTTATGTGAAACGTTTACTATACTTGTATATGAATTAATCCCCAATGCCATAGCTAAGGAATGAGGAACCTGACCCGTTTCGCTATCTAAGGATTTATCGCCACAGATAATTAAACGATAGTCTGGCAAAAGCTTTTTTATCATATTTCCCAACGCATAGGATGTGGCATAAGTATCCGATCCCGATAGGTTTGGACTTGTCAATAAAAAGGCCTTGTCCACCCCATAAGCATATAATTGTCTAACCAATGATGTAACACGGGATGGACCCATAGATATGGTGATAACTTTAAACCCATATAATTTCTTTAACTTAATCGCCCATGACAACGCCGCTAGATCTGAAGGATTATGAAACATATCATTTGCTCCACTGTAGGCTGATGTCATTCTTTTTTCCAGATTGTAATTTTTTACTTGTTTCACACATACAATAATATACATTTTTCCTCTCTTTCAAACAGATTTCAACTCTTCTAATTTATCTTTACAGCAAGATACTATTTTTCGCCTTATTTTTTCTTCTTTTATATTTATACTGCGTAATAAATTCACAGTATTTTCTATACGCTCTTTTTTTCTAGAAAGAATACTTTTAACATATAATCCCTTAAATGAATCCCAACTACTTCTTACATCAATCAGCTCCAATATAATTGAAGAAAATACATCTGTTTTATACTTTTGATTAAAATATTCTAAGCCTCTTATAAAATTATGTCTACTATTACACACTTCTGTAACATACAATAAAAAGTATGATTTTGATATATTCATTGATATAGTACTGATATTATCAGTATTCCAGCAGTGTAGCATATAATCTCCAATCAGGTTTATATCATCTGATTTGTTAGGATTATTGTCCTGAAAAACATCCAAAAAGTAGATAAGAGCGTTTTCTAAATCTCTCTCCACCACTTTATCTTGACTGAGCAATATAAGCTTATAGTATTTATCAAATAAATACTGTATATCAATTCTACAAATATCCTCTACATGAAAAGTACCATCACTACATAATAATTCGTTATTATCTTCATCTATATCACAAATTAAAAAGCAATGAGGGCGTATTTGAGAATATTTATTCCATGGAACATAATTTGAATCTATTGTTACTACTATTGGATTTTTCTTCTCCAGTTCTTCAATTATGGTTTTTTTGAATATCTTTATATCATTAAATTGGCATAGATTTAATGACACACCACAAAAATCATGCCATATTTTACCCCTGTCAAATCTGTTACCTACACTAAAGCATATCTTTTCAAAAGTGTCTGGATGATTTCTTTCACTAATAAAATTGAATTCTGTCCAAAATATAGGCAGGTAATCTACATACCAATATTCACTTACTGGGCCTACTATATTGTTCTGATAACAGTCAAATTTTCCATAAAACCTGGGTTTAATATCAACCAAATCAATCACCTACCCAATTATTATCTTAGTTGTTTCAACTGTATTTAATTTTATTTATTACTAATTTTATCTATTATATATTCAACAAATGAAGATGTTGTTGGAAATTTGTAAGCAGATAGCTTATTATTATCAAATTGAAAATCAAATCTTTCTTCTAATTCAAGAATCATTTTAACAAAAACAATTGACTCTGTTAAATTGAAGTCTTGACCACTATCCACGTCAATATAATTACTTATAATAGCTAATATTCTTTCGTAAAGGATCTTGTCTTCTTTTATAATTATTCCCCCCCTATTACATTCTTCGGTATTAATATTCCATATTTTCGAGGATAAGCATACATCTGGGTTTGCATTAAATATTTTTGATTATGGCAGTTTTTTAAGAATATCAAGCCCAACAGTAATTGGAACACACCTTCCCATAAAATCCACCTCAATTATAGCTTTTCGTCTGGAGCGGTTAATTTTCTTAATTATATTTTCTTTTCCTTTTAAAGGACCTTGTATTACCGTAGTCTTATCCCCCTGTATCAAACCTGTTGAAGCTTCAATACAACTTTCTTTATTATAAAAACTTGATAATAAAGATTTTTCACATTTCCTCATAGCGTAATCACAAGAGTCTCCGTATTTTAATAGCTTTAATGGAGCCTCATGATTATTAATAAATTTATTTATCATTCCAACAAGTACCACACTACCATAATTGCTCTCAATAAAAATATATCCTGGGAACATAATCTTATTTTCCTTTTGAATGCATTTGTTCGCATACTTATGGAATATTTCTATCTTTGGTATGAATGGCACGACCTGTTCTTTGTCAAAATACGTTTTAAGTTGATTTAATACTCTATTTTCGTATCCTACCTTTACAAAAAGAACATACCAATACTTTTCAACATTTTCTTTTTTTTCTTCAGATTTATTCACTGATATAGCTTCGCCCTTTCACACTTTTTCATTTTACTGAAATCACGCTACCATTAATTTACCCTATGATCCTATCCTTTCCTCAACGCGCCAGGCACCGATTAAGTTGAGATAGTACTTTCACATTTATTCTCAATTTCAATACTAATGTTACAATATTTACACTTTTATTTGAATATGCTAAAGTATGAAAATTATGTTTGTTATAGCTATTAAAAAGTATATGGTATATTATAGCTATTAAAAAAGAAGCTATAGCTTATTTTAAACTTTTGATAAAGTTGCTATTCTAATATTGATAAGTGCCAAATTTTACAGTTTTGTTAATTCTAGCATTTCAAAAATGTTAGCATGTAAATAATTGGAAAGGAGTGCTGAGTCTAATCAGCAAAAATTTAATGAAATTAAATAATTTTAATGTTAATGTTGGTAATCGTATACGTAATCAGAGAGAAAAACTTGGTTATTCAAGAGAAAAGCTTGCTGAACTTGCAGGTATGAGCGATGGCTACCTCGGTGAAATTGAAAGGGGTACAAAAGGAATATCCTCTTCTTTTCTATACAACATTTCTGCTTCTCTTGGTGTTACTATGGATTTTCTTGTTTCCAGTGAACAAGATAACAATATCTTTATACCAAAAGATTTTGAAACAATAATAAATTTTTTACAGATTAGTGAGAAAACAGATTTGGTATTAATTGAAAAAATAGTTAGAGCAATTGTAATTGATGATTAAATTTTTTTAATAAAAACCGTATAAGAAAATAAAATTCATTCCATGTACTGTTTGCTTATAATTTTATTTTTTACATAGGATAAGCTATAATTTATAAAAGGGTTGCCGAGCCACAAGTCCAACTAAGAAATGTCAAAAGTTGATACAAAAAAAACAAACCATTATTTGAACGTGGATAGAAATAACTCTATGTGATCTTATTAGACTCTGTATGATAGAGAACATAGGGTTCACTGGATTCTACTGGAGTAATGTCCGTAAAGGCTTTGTATCACGAAGTATCATTTAGATGATGTTGCAGAGCTTGTTCTAGACCATAATTTTTTTCTATGTCTGAAAATGTGTTAGCTTCGATTCCTTGAATTGAATTAAATATGTAATTTTTTTCTGTCAACCAACCTTTTATAATGTCGAATTACTTCTTTGTTAATACTAATATCCGAATAGTCGATTCTTATACTGTTTTATTAATTTTGCATGCTAACTGTGGCACTTTCAAAATGACTTTTTATGTGAATTCTGCTAAAGCATATTTTCCAACTCACTACATTTGGAAAAGATACATCAGTATTTGCTGCTATATATAAAACAGGGATTGAAAGCTTTTTACTATGCTCTCAGTCCAGTTATTATCATAGAAGATTAGTATTTACAGACTTTTCTTCACACACTTAAAAAAACAGATGTATGGTCGGTGTAAATCCGACCTACTCTGCCTCAAATATTAAGTTAAAATAAACTAACTTGACAAAAAATCAAACTTTTGTTACAGCCCCTCACTTTTTAAGTATTCTCCTTAAGGAGGCAACATCTAACAAATTCACTGTCTCAAATTTTCCTTTATAAAACACACCCCAGTTATTGAAAACACAAGGTAATTCCTTTGCTTTTTCTAGCGTATCCACTTGGATTAAAGATAAAGGAACGTCATTAATTTCACAATACTGTTTTATCAACTCAATCCTTTCATAGACAAAGGGGCATTGCATATCATAATAAATTGTTAGCTCTTTACTTTTAATTTCTTCTTTTTTAGCATTTTCTGCAAACTTTGGCCTTGTTCCGTCAAAAGAAAGAGCAAGCAATTCATATCCATTATCGGTCCAATCAACAACCTCAAAGCCGAACTTCTTCGCAAATAATTGGTTAGAAAGCCAAGCTTTTTGCCTTTTTGATCCAATCATAGAAATACCAGATTTACCCTTTTCTTTGGCATCATCTATGCAATACTCCATCAGTGATTTTCCATACCCTTTTCCTTTTTGACTACTCCATAAACAATACAAATAGTAATAATTGTCACCAGTTATGGGAACCCAAGCTGTTTCAAGAGGAGCATATTCAATAAAAACTGGTGCCTTTACATTTAACTTTCTAAAGACATGACCTTCCTTTAGTCGGTCTGAAAGCCATTGTCGCTTTGTTTCAATACCTTGATGGGGCTTTCTACTGCGAATAATGCAGCATAAATGCTCATTACCAAGGTTTTCTGTTGTTAGGTTCACAAAATCAGTAGTCATATTCACCCTCCCTTTACATTAACATCTATTTATTGATTATGCTTTTATAATCTTTAACATAAACGTTTTTCGCGGTTGTTCTAATGTTGTTCGATCTAAAAAAGACTTATTATGTTTTTGATTTAATTTTGTCAAATATAATTCAAGTTATTCTAAATTATCTTTTATTATAACTTATTTGGGTCCAATGTCAAGTATCTGTTTTATGCTAAGATAAAGAACCTATGTCATATAATTGACTACATTCAGCCATATTATTTAACATAGGTTCTTTTTATTTATTACTATTTTTATTAAAGGCTCTATTTTAATCAGTACTGATAATTAATCAAAAAACTTCCCCTTATAAAAATTCTCATTGCCTAGTTTCTTCGCTGTCACCCTGAATATGACACAACCATCTGGGCATACAATGTCCTTGCTATATTTACCATTACCTCCAATGTTCTCTAGATCTCCGCCACTTCTGACCGACTCCATGATTGGGAACATAATCATCATAACCTTGGAACAGATACCCTGCCCATCCGAATTTACTGGACAGCCATAGGTGCAGGTATACTTATCCCCCACTTCCTCGCCGTTTCGGCAGTACCTCTCTGTATGGTCACTACGAAGAAAACCAGTTACCTCAATTTCAAATTCGTACTCCTCATCATACCATTTTTTCATAATTAATCTCCAAATTTCAATTTAGCTAGTAGCTTAATAAACAACTCACCCTGATAATAATACGATTGTTCAATCCTTTATCTTATTATACATAATTCATGGATTACAAATCCAGTCATTATGTAAATAAAATTAAATTTACACAAATAAGGATTTTCTTATTCATAAATACTTCTCCTAAAATTGATTATATTTACATTATAACCCATTTTAATAAAAGTAACACAACTCTACATTCATTTATAACAGAGCTTTATTAAAAAGAAGATGGATGGAAAAAGACATAAGCTCCGCTAATTCAAGTTGGGTATCTAATTCCTCCACTGTACGAATCCTTCTCCTCTTGGTAAGACATCTTGATTGTGAGGACAATAATTTTTTGTTCTTTGTTTTTCTTACCCTTTATTGCTTTTTTTTGAACCATCTATATCCTGTGATATGCCTGTCTTAAATACAAAGGTTAATAGATGAGGATTCTTTCCTTTAAATAGCTTTCTGAATGCCTTGATTCTTTCTGTTATAGCTTATTCTTTATCTCTTTATAGTACTTGCTTTTCATTGTAGATGTCTCTGTCTATTGCTCCATTTATATGTAAGTCTACTAGCTTTTTAATCTTTGCTTCTAGTTGTTGTAGTTTTTTATTATCTTGCATATTTAAAGAATCAATCATTCTTTTTACCGTTGCTTCATAAATATCATATTCTTTACTTTTTTAAACCATTATCTTATGCTACTGTTTAAATATCAATATTTTTGTATATACTCTAACTATATTATATTTAAATTTACTAGTATTAGGCGGTGTTTATAATGATATATCAAGTCATGATATTTGATATAAAAAATTCCAGACTATTAGCTAATAGAGAATACATACAACATAAGCTAATTGCTGCTATAAAAGAAGTAAATGAAGAGTACCGTGATATCATTGTTAGTAATTTCATTATAACTATTGGTGATGAATGGCAAGGATTATTGAAGTACCCCTTCCATTACCAAAAAATCATTGATTTTTTTAACAAAAAGTTAAACTGTCTTGATATTTATTGTGGGATAGGGATAGGTAGCATTAGCATTCATGATTTTGAATTAACTGTTAATCAGTTAGATGGTACAGCATTTTATCTAGCTAGAGAAGCTATAATAAATGCTAAACAAAGAAACTTATCTCTCATCATATTAAAAGATTGGATTTAATTATCAACATTCCTCAAATAATATATATAATATAAGCCTAAATTATTTTATATAGTATATAGTAAGTAGAAAATGTATAAGCTACACTGAATAATGTTCCCAAAAGATAATATTCAGAAAATATTTTATTGTCCAACATTTTAAATCTTGCTAATGACTTTACAGCAATAATAAATCCTATTGCTGATAATTGATTATTGTATATAAAAACGGTTATAAGTATTCTTTCTAAAATTCCAATCCATTTACCTGTTTTCACTTCATCAATAAACTTATCCTCACCTTTTGCAAGACCTACCTTTAGCTTTGTATTCAAAATATCACTATAATTATTAACTTTAACATATATCAAATTAAATATTAAAGGTATTAAATATACTCCTGAAAATGCTATATATGCTATTATAAATATTATTTTAAAATCAGATTGAGTAAAAGGACTATGATTATTTATAGCTTTCAATAATATTTCATTTAGTATATTAAAATGCAATGTTACATTATTAGTGATTAATAAAATAGTTATAATATGAAATAATTGATCAGATAAAAATAGTACTATTTCTACTTTGGCATTTAACTCATCATTATTCTTATTCTTTATATAATTTTGAATAAATTCTTTTAAACAATCTATACATAGGTGAATCATTGTAATTGCTAAGATTAATCCAATTAATTTGGGAATGTTGTTCAATTTTACACATATTATCATTAACATTGAAGTAACAAGAAATCCAACACCATGGTATAAATATCCTTTTAACTTCATTTGAGACTTAAGCTTAACAACATCATTTGTTTGAATAACAAAATCAGATATGGTATGTGAAATTAACATTAATATTGTAAACATTATATAATTAATCTCCTCTTCTTCATGATCTCAACTATTGCTTCAAGAGATTTCATTATTTCTTCTATATTCGATACATATAACCTATCATAATAACTGGTTTTGCTAATATTTAATTCTTCTATAGCAATATCGAAAGTTTTTTTTGATATTTCAAATTTAATTGCATCCCATTGTTTATCCGTGATTCTTCTTATGACTTTATTAGTTAAAGATAATATGTTATTGCAAAGTTTATCGGGATAATTATGTTCACTTACAATTAATCCATCATAGTCTTTACTATTTTTTAATTTAGTCAGACAATCTCTTGCATTCCAAAAAATTGGTCCGTTCATTTCCCACGAGTTCCTTTTTAATTCACCTTCAATCATACCAAAGCTTACTCCATATCGCACTTTCATTGGACGTAAATAACACAATGCACTCATCAATATATAAATTATTTCATTGTTAAACCGACATATGATTTGAATTTCATCACCTTGTGAGATAAAAAATTCTCTTTCATAGTTATAACTATGCTTAATCGCCAAATTCAAATCTTTTACTTTCTTATTTAGCTCTATATTAAATTTGTTATAACTCATTTCTGAAGATTTTATAATATCCATTGTTATAACAACATATTCTGTCGCAAGAGTTTTTTCAGAATCTTCTAAAACATATTGTCCTCTAGATACATTTCTAATGACTTTGCTATTTTTTAATTTATATATGAGCCAACTCACAGTATTTCTCTTTATTTCTCCATAGACATCTTTATAGAAATCATTAAAATCATCAACACTAATAGTATCATATGACTCAAACTTTTTTTTAAGTTCGTCAATATGCACATTCTTAATATCGCTCAATATTTCTCACATCCTTTCTAAGAGTATAGTAACATAATCTCTTATTTTTTACAAGGTTTTTCCGGGTCCTAACCCGGACCAAGGTTTTTCCGGGTCCTAACCCGGACCAAGGTTTTTTCAAGTCGCCAATTATTTAAATTATTATACTAATTCTAAAAATGAGTAGTCAATTTTAAATTGACTACTCATTTTATTATTTATCTTTAGATATAAATCAATTCTCTATACATATTAGGCTTATGCTCTTTAAGATACTTAAGTCTCATTCGCCCATATTTCCCAAGCGGTCTTTCATCATCCTTCACATCATTTGAAATCTGACTCTTAGGATATAATATCCTATCAACCTCTTCATACTCCAATTCTACAGGCTTAAACTTGCTCATCTGAAAGCACCTCCATCATTATCCTAGCACCAATTTTAAAGTCTAAACTCTTTACTTCTTGGTAAAACATCCTTATATCCACTCACGCCCTACCTTAGTTCAGTACTGACTGAACATATCTAGTCAGTACCTATTTTGATAGCAATACGCACTGTAATTTCTCTATTAAAGTTCTTATTTCTGAAATTCGCTATGTCAGTACTAAATGTACAATAATCGCAGAAGTGTGTAAATTCCTTGATTACTAGGAGTCTTGACGATAGAGTACTGTCACTGTCTCGACGTGCACGGTTTGAGGAAACATATCCACAGGCTGAATTTCCTCAACCTCATAACCACCTTCACCAAGTATCTTAATATCCCTAGCCATAGTAGCAGGATCACAAGATACATATATAACTTTATCCGGTTTCATCTTTACGATAGTCTCCAGCAGCTCTCTATCACACCCTTTTCTAGGTGGATCCACAACTATTACATCTGCCCTAATTCCATCGTCAAATTTTTCTGCAATTACCATTTCTGCTTTACCTACAAAAAATTCCGTATTATCAATGTTATTAAGTACCGCATTCTCTTTAGCATCCTCTATCGCTTCTGGAAGAATCTCTACTCCCATAACTTTTTTACACTCATCAGCTAAGAATAATGATATAGTACCAATACCACAATAAGCATCCCAGATTGTTTCATCCCCAGTTAAATCTGCAAACTCAAGTACCTTATTGTATAATTTTTCAGTCTGCACCGGATTTACTTGATAAAAAGATAGAGGTGAAATATTATATGATACTTTTCCAATAGCATCAGTTATATATGGTTTACCCCATAATATCTTTATCTTATTTCCCATGATAACATTAGTTTTTTCTTTATTAACACTAATAAATATACTAGCCACATTTTCTATTTCTCTAAGATTATTAATTAGTTCGTCACTATTAGGTAATTTGTTACCATTAATTACAACCCCTACCATAATCTCTTTCGTATGAAGACTAACTCTAGTTACAACATGTCTAACAATACCTTTATGGCTTACCTCATTATAAGGTTTTATATTATTATTCAACATATAATTTTTTACAACATCAATAATATCTTTATTCACTGGCTGTTGAATATAGCATTTATCTGTAGTTATTATATTATGACTTCTCATAGCATAGAATCCAATATTAATAGCTCCATCTCCCATGCTACCTACTGGAAATTGCACCTTATTTCTATAGAAATAAGGCTTTTCCATACCTATCACTTTGTTAACTTTTATATCAGTTGTACCACCAATTCTCTCAATAATATCTTGTACTTTTTTCTGTTTATAGTTCAATTGACCTTCATAAGACAAGTGCTGTAACTGACATCCACCACATCGTTTGGCTATGTCACATATAGGATCAATTCGATGAACTGAAGGTTCTAATATATCAATTAATTTTCCAAACCCAAAATTCTTTTTAGTCTTAATGACTTTCACTTTAATTTTCTCTTGTGGCAACGCTCCATCAACAAATAGAGTATATCCATCAATCTTTCCTATACCTTCACCATTTACACCTAGATCATCTATTGTCATTTCATAATATTCATTCTTAACTACTGGTAACTCAATATTTTTTGACTTCATATTCTTCATCCTCTATATATTAATATAAAAAGGGCATTCTCATAATACAATAATACGCTAATCCCTAAAAGTTAAAGAAATGTATTATGAGAAAGCCCCCACATAAATCTATTTATTAATTAATACCTTGTTCTTCTAACATTGGAATCAAAGATTCTCTGCCAACCTAACCAGTTATCTTCAATATCGCCTGATTGTAATAGGTCTGTAAATGTTCTTAGTTTTGCATCGCAATTATCTGCAAAATGAAGAGCAAGTGCCTCTATTGTTTGAGGCTTCTTAGGTGATCCATATTCCAATTCTCCATGATGAGCTAATATACAATGTTTAATCATATAGGCTAAATCTTCAGGAAAGCCTGGAATCTCTTTTATTTTATCTGAAACCCACTCTGTAGATATCATTATATGACCTAATAATTGACCTGGGTCAGTATATTCGATAATAGGGAATTTAGATAACTCTTGTATTTTTCCTATATCATGAAATAGTGCAGAAGTATATAATATATCTTTATTAATCACTTCATAATTATTTGCAAAGAATTTACACATATTGAGTACACAGAGAGTATGTTCTAGTAATCCGCCTAAATAACTATGATGCATGGTTTTTGCTGCCGTATGTTCTTTGAATGTTTTAATGAACTCTCTATCTTCAACAAAAAATTTCTTAACTAATACGCTTAGATATTTGTTATCTATATCGTCAACAAATGTGAGTAATTCTGTATACATCTCATTGATATCCCTGCTAGATACTGGAACATATTCCCTTGGATCATACTCACCCTCACTACTTTTTCTTAATCTTCTTATATTCAGCTGAATAGAATTTTGGAATGTTATGACCAAAGCATCGATTTTAATATACTCATGTTCATTGAAATCATTAATTCCATCATTTAAATCCCATATTTTAGCATCTACTACACCTGTTTTATCTTGTAATTTTAAAGAATAATAGGTCTTGCCAGCTCTTGTTTTCAACACTTGTTTATTAACACACAAGTAATGATCTTGAATTTGTTCTCCTTCATTCATATCTACTATGTAACGCATATATTACTCCTTTCAGAAATTAACCACGATCAATTTATAGCATAATTTATATATTATTCCACTATCTAATATATATAATTTGAATTAAATAATTGCTATAGAACCAGTAATTATTTAGTTCTATTCAACTTATAAAATCGAAGAAAATATATTGAACTTATTGAAATGTGCATACAGATGATTAAATTCAATATATATAGCAATAATAAATATATCAATAGATTTTATACTTTATATAATATTAATTCCATATATTCATCTTATATTATACCCTATTTCCTGTAAAAAAAAAAGAAACTATTTATTAAATAGTTCATGGTAACCCAAATTGAAATCAACTAACGGTCTCAACATGTTATCCTTAGAACTAACCTTAATAAATAGTCATATATGGAACTTATTTATAAATTTTGCCTTTAATAATAATGGTAAAAATGCAGTATAATTATAAGAAACATTAATCAAGAGAATCTACAGCTACTCTTTCAATTGCAAGACCTTTACGATAACGTGCTATGAACTGATTAAATCCCATTACATCTTTAATATCTGGATTTATCGTGAATTTTTTCTTTCCAGCGAATACTTTATTTTCTAAATAATCCTCCAACGATTCATCTTCTTTTTTATTACATACGAAAGAAGCAAGCACTGCAATACCCCAGGCTCCTCCCTCTCCAGCTGTTTCCATAATAGAAATAGGGGCATTTATAGCTGCAGCCATTATTTTCTGACCTACATCCTTAGTTTTAAACAACCCACCATGAGCTAGAATAGTATTTACCTTAACATTTTCTTGTTTCAAAAGAATATCCAGTCCCATTTTCAAAGCACCCAGGGACGTAAACAAATGAACACGCATGAAATTTGCAAGATTGAATTTACTGTCCACCGTACGAACAAACAATGGACATCCCTTCTCAAAACTAGTAATATGCTCTCCAGAAAAATAATTATAGGCAAGCATACCGCTACAATCGGCATCACCTTCAAGAGCCTTATTGTATAAAATAGAAAAAAGCTGGTCCATATCTATTTTCATCCCAAGAGTATGTGTCAATTCCTTGAATAAACGCATCCATGCATTTATATCCGAAGTACAATTATTACAATGTACCATTGCTGCCAAATTACCTGATGGCGTTGTGACCAGATCAATTTCAGAATGAACTTTTGATAATTCTTTTTCCAGTATAATCATTGCAAATACGGATGTTCCTGCAGATATATTACCTGTTCGTTTGGCTACACTGTTTGTAGCCACCATACCAGTACCAGCATCTCCTTCAGGAGGACAAAGGGGTATTCCCGCCTTAAGTTTCCCACTAACATCCAATAGTTTTGCACCATCAGAAGTCAACATTCCTGCATTTTCACCTGCTACCAGCACTTCAGGAAGTATATCTTCCAGTTTCCACGAATATTTTTGAGAAACTACAAGATTATTAAACATACTAATTTTATGTTCATCATAATTTTTAGTAAATATATTAATTGGAAACATCCCCGAAGCTTCACCAACACCAAGAACTTTCCTACCAGTAAGTTTCCAGTGTACATATCCTGCCAAAGTAGTAAAGAAATCAATCTCTGGCACATGTTCCTCTAGGTTTAATATAGCCTGATATAGATGAGCTATACTCCATCTCTGGGGAACATTATAATCAAAAATATTTGTTAATTTTCTTGATGCTTCACTCGTAATAGTATTTCTCCAAGTTCGAAACGGAACCATAAGTCTTCCTTCCTTGTCAAACACCATATATCCATGCATCATTCCGCTAAAACCGATAGAACCAACGGTAGTTAATGTAACTTTATATTGTTTTTTTACATCTTCTGCTAATTTTTGATAACTATTCTGAATACCCGCCCAGATATCATCCAAACTGTATGTCCAAATACCATCAATAAATTGATTTTCCCATTGGTGGCTACCCGATGCTATTGGTATATTATCTTCATCAATCAATACAGACTTTATTCTTGTTGAACCAAGTTCAATTCCAAGAGCCGTCCTACCATTTTCAATAACCTCTCTTATTCCCATGATCAACCTCCATAAAATATCCTATAGACTAAAATCTCGAAAATTTCATTTATATCCTATAACAAATCATTCATAAGCTCAAATCAGATGGTTTGATTTATAAAATTAAATTGCTCCTGCATAACTAAAGCTGCTGCTCCTACTGCTCCAAGGTCTTCTCCCTGCTTTGATGCCTGAATACTAAAACCTTCAAAATTCTGTTTAATTACATTTGCCTCTATATTTTTTCTTACTTCATCAATGAAAGGTTTCCCTATTTTAGCTAGTTCTCCATATATAATAATTGTTTTTGGTGCCAATATATTTACCGTAAATCCTAGTGCTATACCAAGATACATCGCTACCTCTTTCATCAATGCAATAGAGTCTTCATGACCTTGTCTTACTGAGTCTACAAATGTACTAACTGTAATATTGTCCAGATTGTTATCAATCATATTAGGTATTTCCTGAAAGCGTCTAATCCGTATTCCTTCCCGTATTTTAGATGCAACAGCAAAATCTGAAACCTCTGTATTCAGGCAACCAAAACCTCCACAAGTACATATCTCATGGCTTGGAACAACCTTTATATGTCCAATTTCCCCCGAAAATCCATAAGTACTAAAAATCAAGTGGCTATTCATGACCGGAACCATTCTTACACCAGTTCTAATAGAAAGGAACAAAAAATCTTCACAATCGCCGTTAAAATATAACCACTTATAGGCAAATGCCATAACGTTAACATTATTATCAATATAACAGGGTAGCCCAATACGTTTTTCCATTATTGTTTTAATAGGAATATTTTCCCAATCTTTAAAATACGTATATCCTTTCGCTATACCTTCCCTTTTATCTACATAACCGGGGACTCCAATTCCAACACCTAATACTTTGTCTTGTTCATCATCCAATTGTTCTCGTGCACGGTTAATGTTGTCAACAATCTTATCAATAATAATGTCATTATCATCTTCTCTATTCATAATTGTTGTTGCTTTATAAATTACATTTCCAGAGAAATCCAGCATATCACAGTGAAGTTTTCGTCCATTAAATTCAACTCCAATAAAATATCCACCTTTTGGATTGATGCGAAGCCATACCGGTCTTCTTCCAACTCTTGCTTCCTCACATTCTTCCTCATAAATATATCCTTTATTGATTAATTCATCAATCATTCCTAGAACTGTTGTCATACTATAAGATGTATATTTTTTGATATCATATCTGGAAACATTCTCATGAAACCTAATAATACTTAACATTTTGTTTCTTTGGTTATATTTACGATTTTGCACAATAGAGTCAAAAGACATAAACTACCTCCTTATCTCATTACCTTAGTATTTCTTTCTGTATTGAATACATCCTTTTATATTTCTTAAATTTATTTAAATATAGTTTATGCTTTTCACTGCATGGTGTCAACCAAATATCTGTTTCTCCAGTTCTACTCCAGTTATTATAGCTCTTGTTAAATATCCCAATTCCATATCCAGCCATGAAAGCTGCTCCTTTACAGGCTGCTTCAACATTTGTAGGAATATGAATAGGAACACCCAGTACATCTGTTTTTAACTGCATTAGTTTCTTTGATTTTGTACTTCCTCCTACTGCGATAAGCCATTTTACCTTGATTTCAGCCTTTTTAAGCAATTGAAGATTCAATAATATTTCTAATGTAACACCTTCCTGTAATGCTCTGAGATACTCACCTTTAGTAGTACTTAACTGAAGTCCTACTATCATCCCACGGCTCATAGAGTCATTCCATGGAGACCCAGTTGTTGTAAAATGCGGTAATACAATTACTTCAGATGGCTGATTAGTCATTTCCTCCATGAGAATATCGTAAACATTTTTATTTTCTTTCTTGGCAATCTCCTGCTCTTCAAATGCAAATAAATTCTTATACCATTGTAAGAGATTTCCGCCAGTAAAATTTCCCGGAATCGTTATATACTGATTTTTTAAAACATGTGGATAACAAGGCAACCCATATTCATAAAGTTTTCCAACAAAATTTTTCATACTACACACTAATGTTTCTGTTGTTCCTAATGAATAAGCTGCTTCTCCTTCTTGTATGGCTCCTGCTCCAATCATCCCACATGGCTGATCATGTCCACCCGTTACAATAAGCGCATCTGCATTTAAACCAATTTCAAAAGCAATCTTTTTTCTTACAGTACCGACAACAGTACCGCTTTGCAGTGGGATAGATAACTGTTCTTCTTTCAATCCCACATACTCCATTAATTCTTGATTCCACTCTTTTTTATGAATATCCAGCATCATTGTTCTTGCCGCCAGAGAATAATCAATTATCCTCTGTCCTGATAATCTCATTATAATATAATCACCTGCACAAACATATGCATATGGTGTTTTTTTTAAAAGGTCATAATGTTTTTTAATCCAAATTATTTTAGTAATTGTCCCCGTTGAAGCAAGAATCTGACCACCTTTATCAAAAAAATATTTTTTACCAAATTTATTTTCTAACTCATACGTTTCATTCATAGATCTTGTATCAAAAGAAACAATTTCAGCTCCAACTGGATTGCCCATCCTGTCAAGAGGTATTACCCCTTCTCCATGACTTGAAACTGAAATTGCAGTAATTTTTTCTTTACACTGCTTCACAACCACACCAATACAAAACTTAACCGCTTCCCACATTTCATTTGGATCAATTTCAGCCCAGCCACTCCTAGGGTAACTTAGCTTGTATTCTTTTCGTGACATACTTATTACATTAGCATTTTCATCATATACTGCTACTTTACACGCTGTGGTTCCAATATCTATCCCCATCAACAGGACCATTCCAATACTCTCCTTTAACCTTTCACTGCTCCGGTGGTCAATCCTTTTACAAATTGCTTTTGTACTATAATATAGAATATTAATGTAGGTATTGTAACAATAGTCAAAGCTGCAAATAATGCACCTGGTTGACTAAAATATGCCCCATTATATTGCTGTGCAACCAACGGAAGTGTCTGCTTCATTTTATCAGTCATTGTACATAGCGCTAAGAAGAATTCATTCCAAGACGTTAAAAACTGCCAAATAACTATAACCACGATACCTGGCTTTAACATTGGACATATTATCTGAATAAACAATCGGATAATTCCACAACCATCCACAGTTGCAGCTTCCTCCAATTCCTTAGGAATTGCAACCATAAATCCTTGAAGAATTGTAATAGCAAACGGTATACCCAAAGCAACATAAGGCAGTATCAATCCAAAATAATTATCAATCAAACCTAATTTACTATTAATCTGAGTCAAAGGAATAACAAGACCACTTATAGGCACCATTAATGTACACAACAACATATTGTAAATGATAACCTTCCCGTGGACATTCTTTCTTGAAAAACCGAAAACTGCCATTGCAGAGCATACAGTTACTAATCCAACTGTTGATATTGTAATAAAGACACTTGAAAAAAAATTATAGACCAATCTGGGATTTTCCTCTATTACCTTAACATAATTATTCACAGTCATTCCCTTTACAAAGATTGATGCTGTATACATATTATCAGCTGTCCTGAAAGACATACTTATCATATAGAGAAGAGGTATCATAAAGATTAACATAATCACTATCAATATTATTATCCATCCTAGTTTACCAATATTTTTCTTCATTGAGATTCCCCTCTCTTCATAAACTCTCCTGAACCTAAAAACTTAATCTGAAAAACAGTTAAGGCTAATGCAAACAACAAGAAAAATATCGAAAGTGCCGAAGCATATCCCATCTGCTGGGTTGTAAATCCCATTTTAAATATATATGTCCCTGGCATTTCTGATGCATAATTTGGCCCACCATTAGTCATTGTATACACCAATGCAAATGTCTGAAGCGAACCTATTATACCAAGCATTAATAATGACTTGTGTGTAGAAGAAAGAGATGGCAGATATATATATTTTATTTCCTTCCATTTTGTAGCTCCATCTATTTTGGCAGCTTCTTTCATGTCTTCTGGTATCTGTGAAATTCCAGCAACATACATAATCATTGACCATCCTGTCCATTCCCAGATATTTGATAAAATAATACCATAGATAGACCCCTTAATGCTTCCTAAAACATTTACCGTAATATGAAGCCCAAGACTATCTAAAAAAGTTTGAAATAAACCGTTATAAGGTTGATACATTTTCCCCCATATAATCGCTACCACCGCAACAGATGTGGCCACCGGAAGAAAAAATATTGTTCTGTAAAATCCTTTTCCTTTATTCAATCGCTCTTCAATAATATACGCTAAAAAGAAACCTATTGTGGCCTGTACCGGTACAGTAATCAATATCCATAAAAAAGAATTACGCATAATCTTAAACATATTTCTATCTTTTACTATTTCTATAAAATTATCCAAACCCACAAAATTCATATTTCTTAAATTCGTCCAAGAAAATGTACTTCCCCATCCCACAAATAGAATTGGATAAAGAATGTATACTATAAAGAATATTATAGCAGGTGCAATAAACAAATATCCAGCTATGTTATATTTTCTTTTTACCCTTACTTTATTAATGTTTTCCTTCATTCCAGTCATTACCCTCTCCTCCTATACTTTTAGACCGTTAATCTGCCATATCATGATGGAATTATATCCTGTTTTATTAATATGGGAGAATTAGTTTTATTAATTCTCCCACATTAGTATTATACATTATTATAGTTACTACATTATTTTAATGCATCTTGAGCTTTCTGAACATTCTGCATTGCTGTATTTGAATTCGATTCTCCACTTGCCACTGCTTGTAATGCTGCTTTCAGCGCTTGGTCAACAGTTGGATTAGCTACACGTTGATTCATAGCTTTAGTCAAATCTTCTGATGATTTATTAAACTGGCTTACTACGTCATCAGGTAGATTAGCCGCTTGTGGATTAATTCCTTTAAATGCAGGAAGATTGTTAAGATCATTTGCACATGCCTGAATTCCATCTTCTGCTATCATAGATTGTAAAACTGTCCATGCTGCATCTACATTTTTACAATTCTTTGTAATACCCATACCAAAATCAACACCCCCAATTGGTGTACTTGCTGTTAATCCATCTACCATAGCAGGCAAATAGAAATAATCGAAATCCCAATCCGCTACAGTTTTAGCTACATCTTTGCCAGTAAATTCCTGTGTCCACCATGAACCAAGGGCAATCATACCAGCCTGTCCTGCAGTAAAGGCTGTTGTACCATCTGAATAACAAGAAGCCGAAAGAGCTCCAGTCTGAAAAATTCCATCATCAAACATCTTTTTCCACGTATCCATAGCTGATATGAATACCTCATCCGTCCAAGCTATTTCACCGTTCTGTGCTTTATCAAAATGTTCCGTACCATATTGAGATACTAACATTAAATACATATTCAAGTTCTGCCAGTCACTTGCAGCACCTTGAAATAATGGAGCAATTCCTTCCTTAGATAATGTTTCGCATATGTTCTTTAATTCATCATATGTTGTAGGTACACTAAGTCCAAAAGAATCAAATAATGTCTTGTTATATTCAATACTGATTACCTGAGCTTCAATAGGTAAGAGATTTAATTTGGTATCTCCATCTGCATTTCCTAAATATAATTGATTCAATACTACATCAGCAAAATTTGACGACCAGTCATCTCCCCATGTGTCTTTTGCCTTGTCTGTCAGATCAATTAGATAATCTGCATACTGCTGTGTTAAAGAACCAGGCTGTGTTGCAATAATATCAGGTAAACTATTTGAAGCTGCTGCCGCTGACAAAGCTGACAAATATTCTGGATCATAATTATAATAAGAAAAATCAATCTTGATATCCGGATGTGCTTTTTCAAATGCAGTAATCATTTTATCCATTGTTCTTGTCAATGGAGACCACGACCAAATAGATACAACTTTCTTAGCTTCACTACTTTTTGAATCTTCAGAAGTCTTTGAAGTTGCACTGTCCTTTGAATCCTGGCTAGATTTAGAACTACCACACGCTGCAAACCCAAATACCATTACCATTACCATAAGAGCACTAACCAATTTCTTAACTTTCATTTTCATACCTTCATCCTCCTCAAAATCTTATATAATTTTATATGTTAAGTAGTATTGACTACTTACATTTTAAATAAGCTTGATATTATTCTTATTAAAGAACATTTCACATTCTGCTGGATTCAGATTCTGTTGTTTTCCAATTTGATTTGCATAGTAAAGAGTCATCGCAATTGATTCTGCTGCCTCTAGCTTATTCATAGCGTCTTCTACTGTATCCCCAACCACCAATACTCCGTGATTTCCTAATATTACAATGTCTTGTCCTGCTTCAAAATAAGGCTTTGCAGCTTCATAAATATCAGGTTCACCTGGTCTTCCATAAGGAGCTACCTGGAATTTTTTGAAGTTGCCCATCATTTCGGGATAAGCTCTGGTCTCCACCTCTTTTAAGCATAAAGAGTATGCTGTTAAAAAGGTAGGATGCGCATGAACTACACCACCAATACTATTTCCACCTCTCATTTTATATGTATTAAAATGCATTGGTAATTCTGAAGTAGGCTTGCATGAACCCCCTATCCACTCGCTGTTTTCATCTACAACAGCTATCATATCTTCTGTATATAGAGCTTTATTTTTTCCAGTTGGTGTAATATAAATCAACCCATCTTTAGATGATTTTGTTGAAATATTACCTTCATAAGCATTCACCATACCTTTTTCATCTAATCTTTTACTAACAGCCATTACTTCTCTGATTGCTTCAAAGTCTAATTCTTTTATTTTATTCATCCCTTTTCTGCCTCCATTAATTTTTTATTTGTTTGGAATTTTTGCATTTCCTCCTTCCAACATAAAGATGTATCCGGTTCAAAGGATTCTAGTGCAAATGACTTCTTTGATAATTCCCTCATTTCATCTACCGACTTAACTTTCCCCAAAGAATATAACTGTGTAAGTATATTCCCAGCAAGTGTTGCATATGGCATACCTGCTCTAATTTCCGTTTCTAACGCATTACTAATCATCTGCATCAGTAACCTATTTCTCGAACCTCCATTAATGACGTACACTTCTAAATAAGGAATATGTAGCTTCGTTATCAATAAATCAGCATAATACTTAATTTTCATAGTAATACTTTCAAGTATACACAACACAAATTCCCCATCCAATTCAATAAATTTCTGTCCTGTTTTCTTCAGGTAATTATTAATTTTAATTCTGATATCACCATCAGCATTATTAAATTCCGGCTCTTCTACATCAATATATACTCTTTGAGATCTTGAATTTTCACCCATTTTTATTAAATCCTCAAAAGAATAATCTTTCCCTTCCATTATCCATACTCTTCTCAATTCATTAACCAGCCAAAAACCAGCAAAATCACGGTAAATAATTTTTCTTCTGTCGATACCACCTGTGTTTTTAAATCCACATTCAAAAGCCGCATTTGTAACAATACTTCCTTCATTCTCTATTCCCATACTGATATTCGTACCAATACTTATATATAGTTTATTTTTCCCAAATCCAGGAATAGCTACTACTCCTGATGCACTATCATGACCCACCGTTGCAACAAGCTTTGCTCTTCCTGCTCCAGTACTTTCTGTAACATTTCTACGCAAAGTACCTTTTACCGTTCCTGCATCAACTATATTTGTTAAAATGTTTTTTGGTAAAGATAGCTTTTCAAATATATCGTAGCACCATTCTTCCTGATTTGTATTCATTAGTGCTGATGTTCCTGCAATAGTCATTTCTGTGGAAATCTCTCCAGTAAGAAAATAGCCCAATAAATCTGGTAGAAATAACATTTTTGATGCAGATTCAAGAACTTTTAATCCATGCTCACGATAAGAGAACAGCTGGGGTAATGTATAAGTCCTATTACATAGACATCCTGTCATCTCATAGATACTTTTTTTATCGATAATTTTATATATTTCTTTCAGTGAATTTTGTGTTCTTCTGTCTCTGTAATGATAAATAGGTTCAAGTAAGCAATCTCTTTTATCCAAAAGCCCATAACTGGCTCCCCAAGTATCAACTGCTACAGATTCAATTTCATTTCCTTTAGCCACATAGGTTTTAATACCTTTCAGTATATTTTTATATAGACCAAATACATCCCAGTACAGAGCATTAGGAACTTCAATTGGTTTATTAACAAAATTGTAAATATCTGAAATAATAACTTTTTCGCCGTCAAAAAATCCTTTTGCTGTTTTTCCACCGCTTGCTCCCAAATCTATTGCAACAGATACTATTTTATTCACTAAACTTACCTCTCTTTGCAAATCTCAATTATATATTAATATGGGTATCTTTGTATTTATTGTTGATAATAGTTATTATTAGCATGTTATCTCATCTTTATTTGCACATTACTAATTACACCACTTCTTTTTTCCTTCAATATTTTTTTTCCCCATTTATTACTAATGCATCAAAATTTTGATAGTTCCATCTTTCTCCTGAGGTATTCCATTAGTTCCTCTTGTATATAATTAGGCATATCTAAAATCTTAAGATCTTTGTCATTACCTTTCATATGATCCACATATTTATTTATTGCTTCATAATAACACTCCAAATATTCTGTTCCTACATTAAATTTATTAATTCCCTTTGTAAATGCTACTTCCAACTGCTCATGAGGAATTCCACTACCACCATGAAGTACGAGTGGTTTATCCGTTAATACATTAATCTCTTCCAGTCTCTTTATATCTAGCTTTGGAGTTTCAAGATAAACACCATGAGCGCTTCCAATTGCGACTGTCAGGTAATCAACACCTGTTTCATTACAAAATCTATCAGCTATTTTGGGGTCTGTATATAAGTCTCCTCTATTGCCATCACCTTCATGTGCAAGTCCTACATGTCCAAGTTCAGCTTCTACATCAGCCCCCAGAATATGCGCTGTTTCCGCAACTTTCTTAGAGATTGAAATATTCTTTTCCAGTGGATACATTGATCCATCAATCATAACAGAAGTAAATCCATATTTAATTGCTTTTAGTATATATTCATAATCACTGGAATGATCCAAATGCAGGCCAATTGGTATTTTTACTTTTTCTGCAAGTTCTTTAACCATAGCCACAAATCCAGCAACACCTGAAACATTATTTTTTTCATTATGTTCAGGAAGCAACATAATAATAATCGGTTTCTGGAGTTCTTCCGCAACGGTAATAGCTGAATACACTGTATTATAATCTATACATATTAATGAAATAACTGCCGTATTCACTTCATCAGCCATCCTTAAAATATTGCTAACTCTTTCAAGTGACATTCCTAATACCTCCTCAAATATTTTATTTTTGTAGATACAATCATATTTTTATAATCAATTTCATATTGCAGTTTTTTAATACATTTACAATATATCACGTTTTATCGTTTTCGTCAATATTATTTATATATTACTTCATTTATATAAATTTTGCATTTTTTTAATATTATTATACATTTAAATTTTTTAATTGCATAAAAGCTTTATTTTAGCCATTTATAGCGTTATCTTTCAATTTAAATTTAACACTAGTTTTATAAATAGACATAAATAATTTGTAAAATTTTAACATTTTTTTATTGTATATTATCGTTTTCGTAAATAGTATCAATTTTTATGATCGCAAAAGAAAATAATACTTTCTAGCGGACACTTTCTTTGCATATAATAAGCAGAAAATATGTTTAAAGTTAATTGTTTGAAATTATAATTAGATTTTATAAATTTGTATACGAAAAAGAGAGTGAAGTTTTGAATTCCACTCTCTTTTTCATTATTGTGTTTTTTATTTTTTCAGTCCTAATATGAATTACATAATACTTTGTCTATCAGTTAATTTAACATTCAATTCGACTTTATCAAAACCATCATTAGATTTTCTAGCCACCTTCACTGATACAGTATCTCCCACTTCATATTTTTCAATTTCATTTTGTAGATCTTCAAAATTAAAGATTTTCACACCACCGAATTCAAAAATTATGTCTTGTGGTCTAAGTCCAGCTTTTTCTGCACCACTGCCTTCTGTTACTTCTCCTACTAGAATTCCTATAGGTAATCCATAGAAATCTGCAACTTCTTCTGTAACATCTTTACCTCTAATACCTAATGCCGGTCTATCTTTTTGATTGACAATATCTTCAATGATAGGTTTCGCTTCGTTGACTGGTATAGCAAATCCCATACCTTCTATATCTGTAGAGGCTAGTTTATAACTATTAATACCAATTACCTCACTCTGGGCATTAACTAATGCTCCACCACTATTACCTGGATTAATTGCTGCATCAGTCTGAATAAGTGGTAAACTCTTGTCAGTAGATTCTAGAGTTCTATTAATAGCACTAATATATCCTACTGTTACAGTATTACTATATTGTTTTCCAAGAGGATTTCCTATAGCAACTGCTAGCCCTCCCACTTTTATCTCATCTGAATCTCCAAGTTTAGCTATTTTTATACTGTCCATTAATTCTTTATTAATATCTTTTTTAGATACAGATAATACCGCTAAATCATACTCTCTATCGTAGCCTACAACTTTTGCATTAATATTTTCAGAATTAAAGAAAGTTATAACAACATTTTTAGCGCCCTCTATAACATGTTGATTAGTCACAATATATATGACGTCTTCATTCTCTCCAAATATTATACCTGAACCAGTACCTTCTTGTTCATATTGATTGTTAAACCAATCTCTGGCTGGAACAACACTAGTTATTGTAACAATTGAAGGTTTCATATTCTCTGCTATTGCCACAACTGGTGATTCGTACTTTTCATTGATTATTGAAGTATAATCACTACTTACTTCCTTCAGACTATCATCATTTAATACCGTTGTGTTGCTTGTATCTTCAAAAATAAAATTCGGGTCATCGTTTTTAGATATCATTGGACTAATATGTTTGTCAAAGAAAGGTTTTGTAACTTCCATTCCTAATTGGAATGCCCCGCCAAGAAGAACGGCTACCAAAACACATGCAATCATTTTTTTCCAAGTAAAAACTCTTTTCTTTACACTACTATTTTTCTCATTCTTGATTTTTTCTTGAAAGCATTGATTTGAAAAAGTTTGATCATGTTCACCAACAGACAAGTCATTATTAATATCTTCATTATTTGTATGACTTTTAATAATAGTCGTTTCTACAACCTCACCAAAATTATTATCTTCTACATTATTGCTGTTATCCGAACTACCTGTTATTTCATTTTCATTTCCGTTCTCATTATACCCTTTGAATTCGTCCATATATTTTCCTCCAAATTTTATTATTAGATTAACCATAATCATAGTATTTACTATTATCAGTAAATTTCCCCAATTGGTTAATCACGTATTCTATATATAGATTATACTCATTTTATTTGAATAAAATATGAACTCCTTGTTAATAATTTTGAATAATTTAATATTATTATTAAATACTAATAAAAAAGAACCATCCAAGCAACTACTAAGATAATCCTCATAAAAAAATTCATATTTGATTTTTGATTAACATAATTAATTATTTATCTTTATTATTTTCAATTGATTTAACTTTATTATTCTCAATTTGTTTTACATTATTTTGTACAGTTGACATACTACAATTACCTTCTATATGAGCACCTTCATCAATTATAATACTGACCGTATTGATATCTCCTGTTATTTTTGCTGTTTTAGTCAAATGAAGTTGACCTGCAATCTTCACATTTCCATCAATCTTACCTGCTACCAACAAAAAATCAGATACTATATTACCTTTAATATAACCAGTTTCTCCGATTACTACACTATCCTCAACTTCCATATCTCCATAAAAATTACCATGAATCTTTACTGATTCTTTTGATTTTAGAACGGACGATTCTAATGTCGTATCTTTTCCTATTATAGTGGATGGTTTATCATACGTTGCCTTTTTCTTTTGCTTCATCATTTTAATTCTCCTTTGTACAAAATTAGAACAAATTTTATTAATAAAATTTCATCAATTACATATAATTTCATTTTCCTTTATATATATAATCCATTGGATTTTGTGTTTCACCATTTATAAGCACGCCATAATGAACGTGAGGTCCACTACTTCTACCAGTACTTCCTGATTTAGCTATTTTATCTCCACGCTTGACCTTATCTCCTTGAGAAACCAGTAATCTTGAGTTATGTGCATATTTAGTAGTAATACCATATCCATGATCAACAACTACCAGCCTTCCATAAATAGAGTCATACCCTGCAAAAATAACTGTACCTTTACCAGTTGCATAGACGCTTGTTCCATAATTTGCCTTTAGATCTACACCTCTATGAAACTCTTGCGTTCTACGCCCAAAAGGATTTCTCCTCCATCCATACGGACTTGTCACCCATGTATTTTTAACAGGTAACATCGAAGGATAAGCTTGCCAATAAGGAATTATCTCATCAACTTTATCATTAAGTTTATTATATGTATTAGTCTCACTGTCAATCAATTTCATTGTATCTTGAAGTTTATTTATTAACTCTTCTGCTTTAGCTTGAAAATCTTCCTCTACCGATATATCCTGCTTTATTATATCAGACTCATCTTCTTGGCTATTCATGGGTAATAAATCTAAAGATGCAGTAATATTAGTACTTCTTGATGCTGAAAATTCAGCTACCAAAGGTTCAGCTGAAGCTTTTCTTTCTATGGAACCTATAGGCTTGCTTTCAGTAGTTTTCTTAGTACCATTAAGCTTAGAATCAATATCCTGCTTCTGATCTTCTAATTCTTGAAGCTTGCTTTGAATCTGCGTATATAGTTCTTGCAAATCATCTAACTTGGAAAACTTTTCAGCCTCTTCTGTTTCATATTCCTCGATTTTTGCATCTTTATCACTATTCTCGTATGTATTGGTTTGAAGATTGAGATTAGCCGTTGCCATTTTGCTTTGTACATCAGCTACATTAGTCATTGTAAATAGTACCCATATTATTACAGCAATAACACAAGTAAGTAGAGGGAACCTAATCCATTTTGGAATTCTAATGGTCTTAGGACTTTTGGTAGGATCAGGAATTATTACAAAAGTTATATATTTGCGACTCTTGATTTTATGTTCTTTAACGCTATGCCTTGTCCCCCAATTCATTTTTCTATCCCCACCTTTACACAGTTATTTGTTGTTTTTTGTATATAATTAGTTTATTTTATATTTTAGTCAAATTTATTATAACATATTTCTTAATATATTTGTAATATAAATTTAAAAATTTAGTATTATATTAAATTATATTAAAATAAAAAATACTGCTCTTTTACCACTTAGACAAGGTAGGGTGAGGACAATGTTGTTTTCTTTTTATAGCTCTAACCAATACAAAACATCCACAATGTTTACAAATGCCATTTATTAAATCATAACAATTTTCGCAATGTTGCAAACGCTTATAGTAAATTATTTCTTCTACTTTGATACTACTATCCAAGGAATCTATATAACCCTGAATCTTTGTTAGAAGATTCTTTTCATCCACATCAAATAACATGCATTTTTTACATATATATTCCATAATACATTACTCTAGAATTATCCTAGCAATACTACAAGGTGGTAATGTCGTCGTAAAACCATTCCCCTTAAGTATTACATCATTAAATTCTTTCATTGAAACTGCATGAGGATTATCAAAAGTGTTATGTGCATTCATTGCTTCTGCAATAATCTTAGCATCATATTTTCTAGGTATAAAATCAATAAGTTCACAATTTATCAATTTTGATTTAACAAGATCTGTATTACATATAGTAATATACAATTTATTATTTTGGTCAATTGAAGCTGATTCAATCAAATCTTTAACTTTATACTCTTCTGAGGTAATTTTAGATGTAGTTATATAACTCTCCACTAATATATTTTCTTGGTGGACTTTATACATATCAAAAACATGATAAGTAGGTGTTAGAATCATCTTTCTACCCTCAGTCAAAATAACTGCTTGTAATACATTAACTATTTGAGCAATATTCGCCATATGCACACGATCTGAATGTTGGTTGAACAAGTTTAGATTAATACCTGCAATCATTGCATCCCTCATTGTATTTTGTTGATATAAAAATCCTGGATTAGTCCCTGGTTCAACATCATACCAACTCCCCCATTCATCAACAAATAAATCTACGTTTTTATTAGGATCATATTTATCCATGATTGCACTATGTTTTTCTAATAACTCTTCCATATATAGTGTTTTATCTATAGTTCTATAGTAATCTCTTTCACTAAAATCAGTAGCAGAACCTTTATTTTCCCAAGGTCCTATTATAGTATAGTAATGAAGGGCTAACCCTTGCATATATTTACAAGCTCTTTCCATTAGAACTTCTGTCCAGTTATAATCATCTTTTGAAGGTCCACAAGCAATTTTAAAAATCTTATTGGATGAATAATCTTTGACATAACTGGCATAACGTCTATATTCATCTGCATAATACTCAGGTCTCATGTTACCTCCACATCCCCAATTTTCATTACCAACTCCAAAATATTTAACTTTCCATGGTTTCTCTCTTCCATTAGATTTTCTAAGATCAGCCATTGGTGAAATACTATCAGAAGTCATATATTCAACCCATTCTGACATTTCTTGTACTGTGCCACTCCCTAGATTTCCACATATATATGGCTCAGCACCAATTAACTCACAGAATTCCAGAAACTCATGAGTACCGAAACTGTTATCTTCAACAACACCACCCCAGTTAGTATTAATCATTCTCTTCCTTTTATTTTTTTCTCCAATCCCATCCTTCCAGTGATATTCATCCGCAAAACAACCTCCCGGCCATCTGAGTACAGGAATATTAATTTTTTTCAATGCTTCAAGAACATCATTTCTATAACCTTGTGTATTAGGAATATCTGATTCCTTCCCAACCCAGATCCCTCCATAAATACAACGACCTAAGTGTTCAGAAAAATGCCCATAGATATGCTTACTGATTTGTGATTTCTTTTTACTGGTATCAATAACGTATTTATTCATATTTGACTCCTTCTCTGGTAATATTTTATTATATTGCTTTAATAATAGAAAACATAGTATAATTATATTTAAGTAATATATATTAGTAAATGAACTAATATTTTGTTTTTGTTTGTCATTTTGTTTTGTAGAGGTGATTAATTTTGGAATTTACATTAAATACAGTAGGATATGATTACAGACACAATAATAAGTTTAGAATAGAAAGACCATATGGATCAGGTGATTACTTATTTCTCTTTTTCAATACAGAAATAACTATAGACTTTGATGGCAAAAAAATAAATAATAAACCAAATTCATGTATTATCTATACTCCTTCATATCCTCAGCAATACTATAATAATAAAAATGGGTTTATTAATGATTGGTTTCACTTTACAGCTAATGATGTAGAATCTTTCTTAGATAGATTGGAATTACCAACTAATACTATTTTTTCTATAACTGATTTTACTTTTATAAGATGCTTTATTAAGAAGCTTGAGAGAGAGTTCATAAGAAAAGATATCTTTTGGAAAGAAAACATAAATGTTCTTTTGGAGAACTATTTCATTGAATTGGCCAGAGAAAACAGCTATGAAAACAACTATATAGAAGATCCTCATAATACTTCTTTGTTAGAGAATTTCAAGATAGCCCGTGAAGAAATCTTAACAAATCTTCAGACCCCATGGACAATTGAAGAAATGGCTTCTCTTGTTGCTTTAAGTCGTTCAAGGTTTTCAATTTTGTATAAAAATTTTTTCAATATAAGCCCAAAAGAAGAACTTATCAAAGCACGTATTGATAAAGCTAAATATCTGTTAGCAAGCTCTAATAGTCAAGTAAAAGATGTATCACAAAAAGTAGGATATGATAATATGTATCACTTCAATAAGCAATTTAAACGTATGACAGGACATGCCCCAGGACGATATGCCGCATTACACAAGGGAAATAATCAGTTTTAACTTTTAAAATCCACCATATTGATGTAAAATATAAATGAATCCTATCATATGCAAGATACCTAAATAATAATAATAAGGTGGTTAAAATGAATAATAAAGTTTTAAAAACATTAGAATATAATAAAATAATAGAACAGTTGCTAAGTAAAACTTCATCCAAAATGGGAAAAGAACTCTCGTCTTCTTTAATCCCTTACTGTGACCTTGATACTATTAGAAGTAAACAAAAAGAAACTTCTGAAGCAGCTACAATGATATTAAGAAGAGGTTCATTAGCATTAGGTGGACTAAAGGATATTCGTTCATCCATCAAACGATTAGCTATAGGTGGTGACCTTTCACTAGTAGAACTATTAAATATCGGGGAAATTTTAAGAGTATCTAGACATGTAAAATCTTATGCAAAATCAGCAAAAGATTCTAATACGGCTAATAATCTAGATACTATATATGGTTTATTTGATGCTATAGAAGTACTTAATCCACTATATAAGGAAATAACTAGATGTATTATTTCCGAAGAAGAAATATCCGATGACGCAAGCCGTGAATTATATAATATTAGACGACAAATGAAGATATCCAATGGTAAGATCAAAGAACACCTTAATAAAATCATTACATCGAATACTTATAAAAACATGCTCCAAGATCCAATAATCACTATACGTAATGATAGGTATTGTGTTCCTGTCAAACAAGAATATCGTGGTAGTTTTAAAGGTATGATACATGACCAATCATCTTCAGGTTCTACATTATTCATAGAACCTATGTCTGTTGTGGAATTGAATAATAAAATAAAAGAACTCTTTACAAAAGAAAAACAAGAGATAGAGAAAATATTAGCTATCCTTAGTTCAATATGTTTTGAACATAAAGAAGAATTAGCTAGTAACATGAAAATATTGACAGAAATAGATTTCATCTTTGCAAAAGGTGAGCTATCAATATCACTAGGTGGTACAGAACCGATCTTTAACAATGATAAATATATAAATATTAAAAAAGGACGTCACCCATTACTTGATAGAGCCACAGTTGTTCCTATAGACATACATCTAGGTAGAGATTTCACTACGCTCATGATTACAGGTCCTAATACAGGGGGTAAAACTGTAACATTGAAGACAGTAGGACTTTTAACCTTAATGGGACAGGCAGGTCTACACATTCCTGCTTTTGATAAATCCGAACTAGCAATCTTTGATAATTTATTCGCTGATATCGGAGATGAACAGAGCATTGAGCAATCACTTAGTACTTTTTCATCCCATATGACCAATATAATTGACATTCTGCAAAATGCTACTGCTAATTCATTAGTACTTTTTGATGAATTAGGTGCAGGTACAGACCCTACAGAAGGAGCCGCTTTAGCTATGGCAATTCTAGAGAATCTCCATACGAAAAATGTACTTACCATAGCTACTACACATTACAGCGAGTTAAAAGTATACGCTCTTTCTACAAAAGGTGTTGAAAATGCTTGTTGTGAATTTGATGTCAAGACACTTAGACCTACTTACAAATTACTCATAGGTGTCCCTGGTAAAAGTAATGCTTTTGCCATATCTAAAAGATTAGGTTTGACCGATAATATAATAGAGGAAGCAAAACAACTATTAGAACATAAAGAAATAAGATTTGAAGACCTTATTACAGAACTTGAGATAAGTAAAAAAACTACAATCATGGAAAAAGAAAAAGCCCTGAAATATAGTAAAGAAGCTGAAGAATTAAAAAACAAGGTTACTATACAACGTGAAAAGATTCAAAAACAAAAAGATACAATCCTGACAGAAGCAAGAGAAGAAGCATATAAAATACTTAATAACGCAAAGGATGATGCAGATAACATCATCAAAAGTATGAATAAACTTCGTACTGATACTGATAACTCTAAAGAAATGGAAATTCAGAGAAGTAAACTTCGTTCATCTATTTCCACATTAGAAAAGGGTTTATCAACAGGAATAAGAACTAAAAAAGCAACTAACAAATCTCCAAAAGACTTAAAAGCAGGAGATACAGTTTTTGTATCAACATTCAACCAAAAAGGAACTGTTCTAGAGCCTCCTAATAACAAGGGAGATGTACAAGTTCAATTAGGTATCATGAAAACAAAAGTTAACATCAAAAATCTAAGTTATGTCAAGGGTGCTGATGTAAACTATAATACCAAGGTACCAAAAAGTAAAAATAACATTTCATCCAAATCCATCTCAATCTCTACTGAATATGATGTACGTGGCAGAAGTGTTGAAGAGGCCTTAGGAGAACTGGACAAATTTCTTGATGATGCATATTTATCTCACCTTCCACAAATAACTATTATACATGGAAAAGGAACAGGTACTCTTAGAGCCGCTATTCATACATTCCTTAGAAAAGTTAAATATGTAAAATCATTTAGAATTGGTATTTATGGTGAAGGCGAATCTGGTGTAACAATAGTTGAATTTAAATAAGGAGGTAAAATATATGGAATCCAAACAAAAAATACTTATAGTGGATGATGATCCAAACATAACTGAGTTGATATCTCTATACCTTAATAAAGAAGGTTATTTAACTAAATTCGTTCATAACGGTAACAATGCAGTAAAAGCTTTTCAAACTTTTGCACCCAATTTAGTAATATTAGATTTAATGCTTCCAGGAATGGATGGTTATGATATATGTAAAGAAATAAGAAAAATAAGTAATATTCCTATAATCATGTTAACTGCAAAAGGAGAAACCTTTGATAAAATATTAGGTCTAGAGTTGGGCGCAGATGATTACATGGTAAAACCTTTTGATACAAAAGAACTGACTGCTAGAGTAAAAGCGGTTCTTCGTAGATATCAACCATGGGATGATAAGAACAAACAAGTAGTAGTACCTAATCTTACAATAAATTTATCAAATTATACTGTAATCTGTTTTGATAATAAAATTGAAATGCCACCAAAAGAATTAGAGCTTCTATATTTTCTAGCTTCTAATTCTAACCAAGTATTCACTAGAGAACAACTATTAGATAGAATATGGGGTTATGAATATATTGGTGACACAAGAACTGTTGATGTGCATGTAAAAAGGATAAGGGAAAAAGTAAAAGAAACAGAATATTGGGGTATCAAAACCGTTTGGGGTATAGGATATAAATTTGAGGTGAAATAATGTTTAAATCATTTGTTAATAAATTCTTCTTCGTTTATGCAATATTGACACTCTTCATATTTATGATATTAACAACATTATTAACTAACATTATTGAATCTTTTTTCATCAATGACCAAAAAAATAATATGATTAATGTTGGCGAAGCTATAAGTGAAGGATATCTGACAGCATACTATGATCAGACCAAAATGGCAGCTCTTAATTTTGAATATCAAATTGTGGTTATGAGTAATAATATTGGTTCTAGGATTTGGATATTATCCAATGATGGTACGGTACAAATAGATTCGGAAAAAGGTGTTAATTCATTTGAAAAAATAATTTTAGATAACCCTAGTATTGAGAAGGCTAAGAAAGGTGATATTGTTACGTTAAAAGGAGATTTTTATGGTTTATCCACCACTCCTCTTATAACTGTAATTGTTCCCATAAAGATGAACGATGATATCAAAGGGATAATAGTAATGCACTCACCTTACCCAGTTGTCAAAAAAACAGCTAATTATTTCTTTAATCTCACTATTATCTGTTTACTATTTTCATTAGTATTTTCCATTATGTTGATGTACTTATTCTCTAGAAGGATAACTAAAACATTCCAACAGATGAATAAAACAGCAAGATCTATAGCCAATGGGAATTTTGAAAGCAGAATCATGATTAATACTAATGATGATATAGGAGAACTTGCTACAAATCTTAACTTTATGGCTGCTGAATTAGGAAAATTAGAAGAAATGCGTAGAAGTTTCATAGCCAACATTTCTCACGATTTCCGCTCACCATTGACATCCATAAAAGGTTTTGTACAAGCAATATTAGATGGAACTATACCACCAGAAAATCAAGATAGATATCTTAATATAGTTTTAGATGAAACTAATAGATTAACTAATTTAACCAATGAAATTCTATTACTTACTAATCTGGAGAATAATGGTATCCAGCTTAATTATACAGAATTTGATATACATCTGATTATAAGAGAAGTTCTAATAAAATTTGAAGGCAAAATAAGAGAGAAAAAAATGCATATAACCTTATTGATTGATGAAAAACAAATTATAGTATCTGCTGATAAGGATAAAATCGAAAGAGTTATTTATAACCTCATTGATAATGCAGTAAAATTCTGTAATAAAGGTGATAGAATAACCATAGAAACAACTAAATTCAAAGGCAAGGTAAATATTTCAATAAAAGATAATGGTCCAGGTATCAATGAAAATGAAATCAAATATATTTTCAATAGGTTTCACAAAGCTGACCGTTCACGTGGTGAAGATAAAAAAGGTACTGGACTTGGTTTATCTATTGTAAAGGAAATAATTACTGCTCATAGTGAAACCATAAATGTTAATAGTAAAATCAATGTGGGAACTGAATTTGTCTTTACATTAACTATAATTAAAAGCAAGTAAAATAATGACCACTCATCCTGCTGGATTATTTATTAACTGGATATTTTATGTAATGATGATGGTCATTAATATTATTCAATAAATGAAATGCCTTGTACATACTGGCATTTTATTTTTATGTAAAGCAAAAATTATGTATCACCTTTTATGAAACATTAATATAATGATAGTAAGTATAACAAAAAGGTATGGAAAGATGGCTTATTCAGCTAGAGAATTACTTGCAAGAATAATCAAATGTGAAGCTGGAGGAGAAGGCGAAACAGGAATGAAAGCAGTTGCAACTGTAGTAATGAATCGGGTTCATTCAGCTGAAGGAGAATATCAAAGAGTTAATCAAGGAGATCTACGTAAAGTTATATTCCAACCAGGTCAATTCGATTGTGTAAGGTCAGTATTAGGTGGTATAGCAAATCCTCAAACTATATGGGCCAGTCCTCCTGAGCAGATTCATTATGATATAGCAGATTGGGCTTTAGCAGGTAATAAACTGTATAATATAGGTACTACCTTATGGTACATGAATCCTTTTGATCCACAATGTCCTCCTTATTTCCCATATAATGAATCCGGAATTTATAATTCAAGAATAAGAAAACACTGCTTCTTTGATCCCACCGATTTATATAAAGACACTTAATCCATTAATTATAAAAGCTTTAGAAACCAAAGACAATTAATATTATTATCAGTATCATCTAAAATAATTAACTATAAAAGGAGTTATTTATGAATAGAAATAATGAGCAATATATGCCTACAACCTATGGTTCATCTCTAAGACAAAAAAGAGGATATCCATATCCTAAACAAACACCATCCGGACAAACAGCTATGAATACTAACTTCACAACTGAAAAAAATAATAATAACGGTAATGATAAAGCTGCTCCTCCAAGAACATTACCTCCAGTCATAACTAATCCTTCATATCTTCAAGGATATTTAAGAACACAAATAGGTAAATTCATGAAAGTAAATTTCTTGCTAGGTACAGGTACATTTATTGATAAAGACGGAATTCTAAAAGAAGTGGGAGTAGATCATATAGTTTTAAGAGATATTAAAACAGGAGAAGATGTAGTTGCCGATCTATATTCAATTAAATTCGTTGAAATTCCAGACTAAGTTTATATAATTATTTTATATTCCCCCATAAAATTTTATATTACTCAAATTGAGAATACTCCAATCTGTCTTTTTATAATTCAGATAGGAGCTTTTCTTTATTCATGTTTTTGCTCAAAATCCTCTAAACATACCTGGAGTTGTTCCAGTGTATTTCTTGAACTGTCTTATAAAATGAAACACATTATTATAACCAGACATCTCAGCAACTTCATAAATAGTTAGAGAACTGTTTTCTAAAAGATATTTTCCTCTATTAATACGAGCTGTTATTAAATCTTCATTAGGTGAAACTCCAAAAATAGTTTTATATAATACTGAAAACCTTGACCTGCTAAGTCTTAATTTCTTAGCCATTTTTTCTACATTCCATTCTTGGCTACAGTTACTATAGAGGTGTAGACGAAAAATATTGAATTCTTCTCTAATTTCAATCATACCATTAGATAAATCTCTTGTTTTGCTACGTTCTTCCCGTGATAGTTTAATAAAAAGATTGGTTAGCAGAGCTGACGCATTTTCCTCCCATAGAAATGGCTTATTAATAAAATCCAGCTCTATTTCACTTATAATTGGAGTAATGTAATTAGTTCTTGATGGATAAAATACTCTATTATAGTCAAAACCAAATTCATCAAATCTTGAACCTTTTTCTGGTTCGAAATGAATCCAATTATGTACTAAATCACATTCATTAGATTCAAAATAATGTTTTGTACCTGGAGTGAATAGAATACAGGCACCCGGCTTTATTTTTATAATTTCATTTTGTTGATATATATTGACAGGTGTCTTGAAATGCAAAAATAAATAATCGTCAGTTCCTTGTGAACGATCTATTATAAAACCCTTTTTCTCTTTACCATCATATTTTAAACTTTCAATTCTATATTTCATAATATCACCCTTTTTATTCTACACAAAAACAAAACAATAAGTCAATATAAAACACCAAATTATCATTGAATACTTTATTATTCCATATATAATATAAAACAAAATAACAATTAAGGTGGTAGATAAATATGAATCCTTTACATCAAGAATATCCTCGTCCACAAATGGTAAGGAAACAATGGCAGAATCTCAATGGTACTTGGGATTTTGAATATGATTTCTCTAAATCAGGAAAAGAAAGAAATCTTCAAAAGGAACCTAATTTCCCTCACAAAATTCAAGTACCCTTTTGTCCTGAGAGTGAATTATCAGGAATCAACAACAAAGATTTCCTGAATGCTGTATGGTATCGTAAAACATTTACTATTCCATCTAATTGGAAGAATGGTTGTCTTCTTGTTAATTTTGAAGCAGTTGATTATTATTGTGAAGTCTGGGTCAATGGTGAATACATCGGCTCTCATAAAGGTGGTTATACCCCCTTCTCTTTTGATATCACATCTTTTGTATCAGATGGAGAGAATACATTAACTGTTTATGCCGAAGATGATACTCGTACAGGTATTCAGCCAAGTGGGAAACAAAGTTCTGAATATAACTCCACTGGTTGTTTTTATACTCGTGTCACAGGAATATGGCAAACGGTATGGCTAGAATATGTTCCTAATAATTATATTGAATCGTTCAAAATCGTGCCAGATATTGATAATTGCAAGGTACATCTTGATCTTTCATTACATGGTAAATGTTTCTGTAAAAAACTTAATGTTACAGCAAGCTATGATAATACAATTGTTGGAGATGCTTCAATAAAAGTTACAGGCTCAAATGCTAAGTTATCCATAGATTTATCAGAGTTACACTTATGGCAGCCTTTAGACGCAAAACTATATGATCTAGAATTACAACTTGAATCGGATAATCAACTAGATACAGTTAATAGCTATTTTGGTATGAGAAAAGTAGAACTTGGAGATAAAGCCATTTTGATCAATGGGGAAAAAATATTCCAGCGTCTAGTACTTGATCAAGGATTTTACCCTGATGGAATCTATACAGCCCCTTCAGATGAAGCTCTCAAAAAAGATATTGAACTATCAATAGCATTAGGGTTCAATGGAGCTAGACTCCATGAAAAAGTTTTTGAAAGACGTTTTCTATACTGGGCAGATAAAATGGGCTATCTGGTATGGGGAGAATACGGCAACTGGGGTATTGACCATACAAAAGCCTCTTCCCTGCATACTTATCTTCCTGAATGGATTGAAGCAGTAGAAAGAGATTATAACAGTCCTGCATTAATAGGATGGTGTCCATTCAATGAAACTTGGGATTTACATGGTCACCAGCAATATGATGACTTATTAAGGAATATCTACCATGTGACTAAGAAAGTTGATTCAACAAGACCTGTCATCGATACAAGTGGTAATTTCCATGTTGTCACAGATATATATGATTTACATAATTATAAACAAGATGTGGAGTTATTCGCAAAAGATTTTGAACCTATGGCAAATGGTGGAGAAGTATTTGAGAGCTTTTCTGATCGCCAACAATATGATGGTCAACCTTATTTCATAAGTGAATATGGTGGTATCTGGTGGAATTCCAATGATGAAAGCGGATGGGGTTATGGTGACAGACCCAAGAGTATAGATGAATTTGTAAACAGGTATGTTGGCTTGACAGAGGTACTTATCAAGAATCCTTCTATATGTGCCCTATGTTATACACAGCTGTATGATGTAGAACAAGAACAAAATGGTCTATATTTCTATGATAGAACACGTAAATTTGATGATGAAGTAATGGCTAAGTTAAAAGCAGCTATGGAACAAAAAGCAGCTATAGAAGATTAATATAACCTTTTTCTAGTTGCAGTAGGAGTGTTTCCAATATACTTCATGTAAATCCTATTAAAATAACTTTGATTAGAGAATCCAGTTATCTCTAATATTTCACTGACAGGTATATCCGTTTCTTTTAACATCTTTTCTGCTTGATAGATTCTATGCATATTAAGTAGTTGAGTAAATGGTTTACCTGTCAGTTTCTTTATCAACCTACAAAAATAATGTTTATTAATATTAAGAAACTTGGATATTTCATCCAAAGATATATCCCTTTGATAATTACTTTGTACATATACCCACATATCATCCATAATTTTCTTATGCATTACCGAGAACCCATCCCTACTACCTGAATCTAAAAAATCACAATATCTTACCATTGAAGCGAAGATTCTTTCTATCTCAGTCTTAATAAAAACCTCGTATGCTCTTTCTTTAGTATTATATTCATTAATAATCAAGTTCAAGGATTCTGTTAATTTTTTATACAAATCACTATCTGATGATATCCTTGCCGGAAATCTTTTTTCTCCTACTAAAAAGGGTCTAATATAATTCATAAAATAATCATTAACGTTAATAGTATCAAGCATCTGTTTATCAAATAATATTGCATAGAACTTACTCTCTAATCCATCAGCGGATCGGGCAGAATGAACCTGAAACATATTTGAGAAAAAAATATTTTCACCTTCAGAATAATAAGTTTCATTACCTATTCTTATATTGATTTTACCTTCCTTTATATATATAATTTCAAAATTGTCATGATAATGAGAACGAAGGCTGCTGGAATGATTAACAGCACAATTATATAATGACAGAGGGAAGTTAGATTCTCTAACATATTCTGTTTGTAGATAACCTTTTTCTCTCATTATTTGTATTCACCTCCACATAAAATTATTTTGCTCCACTACTTTATAATTAGTAATGTCAATATAGTATTACTATTAGTCAATAATATGGCTAGTTGGTTTCTTTTCAATATAATATAATATTATCATAGTATTAATACTAGCTCAATAAATATTGTTAAAATCTCAATTATAGGAGTGATAAAATATGGAACAAATTAAAATAGGTACATTAATAAGCGCTGATGAAGCCATATCAATTATACCTGATATAGCCGACTATGGTTTCGAAACATTTTCTATAACATTTTGGAAAACTATTGGTAAAACTGATATTAAAGAATTAGCTAAGAGATTAACAGATTATCTAGCTCCAAAGGGAATTACAATTTCAAGTTTATCCATATTCACTAATCCCCTTTCTGACAGCACAGAATTCTCAGATGCAGTGAAATCTTGGGAAACACTTATTGATAATGCTTCACTTTTTGGTACAAATCTAGTAACTGGCTTCACTGGGAGAATAATTGATAAAAGTATTGATGATTCAATCAAAAAATTCCAGCAAGTCTTTGGCGAACTCTCTAAAAGAGCCGCATCAAACGGAGTAAAAATCGCTTTTGAAAATTGTACTATGGGTGGAAACTGGGAAAAAGGCAATTGGAATATAGCCCATAATCCAGCTGCATGGGAACTAATGTTCAATGCTCTTCCAGAGGATAATCTTGGCTTGCAGTGGGAACCATGTCATCAAATGGTCCAACTTATAGACCCTATACCTCAGTTAAAGAAATGGGTAGGTAAGATATTCAATGTCCATGGAAAAGATGCAACCATAGATTGGAACATCATTAAAAAATATGGTATTGGTGGATACAAACAATTTGCATGGCATAGAACTCCAGGCTTTGGTAACAGCAATTGGACAGATATAATTTCTATCTTAAGAATGAATAACTATACTGGAAGTATTGATATAGAAGGTTATCATGATCCAGTATATAGTGGTAAACTTGAATTAACTGGTCAGGTTCATTCACTAAACTACTTAAAACAATGCCGTGGTGGAAATTATATCGAAAATCCAATTGGTTGGAAAAACAGATAATAGGAGGCAAAAAATGAATACTAAGCTAAGAGTCCTTCAAGTTGGTTGTGGTGGAATAAGTAACAATTGGCTTACCACCTTATCAGCTAGAGATGATATTGAAATAGTAGGTTTAGTTGATTTAGATAAAAATAATGCGATTAATAAAAAAAATGATTTCCATCTAACCTGTGATACTTATACTGATTTTGAAAAAGCTATAGCTGATACAACACCTGATGTTGTAATTGATAATACAATACCTGAGATTCACCATAAAATAGTTACTACCTCACTAAAATCAGGATGTAATGTTTTTGGCGAAAAACCATTGGCAGATACTATGGAAAATGCTATAGATATGATTAAAACAGCTGATACATTAAACAAATCCTATTCTGTTATGCAGAACAGGAGATTTCTAAAAGATATCCGCAACTTTCAATCTATTATAGAAAAACAAATGATAGGTGAATTAGGTTTTTTAGGAGCTTCCTTTTATATAGAAGCACATTTCGGAGGTTTTAGAGACATCATGGATAGCCCTCTCATATTAGATATGGCAATACATACTTTTGATCAGGCTAGATTCATCTCAGGCTGTGACCCAATTTCTGTATATTGCCATGAATTCAATCCTTCAGGCTCTTGGTATAAAGGTAATGCAAGTGCGGTTTGTATTTTTGAAATGACTGATAATGTTGTTTTCTCTTATAATGGTTCCTGGTGTTCTAAGGGAAATCTTACAAGCTGGGAATGTGATTGGCGTGCTATGGGAAGCGCTGGTGCAGCTAGATGGGATGGCAAAAGTGCTCCCTGGCATGAAAAACAATCAGATAGGCAAAACATGTTTCCATCAGAATATGAAAGAAATATTATTAGTAATAATGCTAACTCACAAGAAGGTCATGCTGGATGTATTAATGATATGATTGATTCACTTAAAAAAGGCCTTCCATCTCAAACAGATTGCAAAGACAATATTAAAAGTCTTGCTATGGTCATGGCTGCCATAAAAAGTTCTAGAGAAAAAAGAAAAGTATTTATTGATGAAATAATAAATATATAAAAATCCACTTTTCATTTTATATGCATTACACCTATCTATGAAGATATGGTTATGTTTGTGTATCAATACAATCATAACTATATCTTATTTATTTCAAAAAATATATTCTAATTTATTAATTTTATTCCTTCCTATATGTACATATGTATTTAGTATATAATATACAAAAATAATAATCTACCCAGGTACTTTTGTGTAATATTTATACATCTATGCAAAATAATTATTAATGATGCAATATTATTACTAACTTGCATCATATTACCTAATTAACCAATTAAATATAATATAAAAATTTTACTAAAGTTACACAAACCCCTATTAAACTAGTGAATTTTATGATATAATTTTTTTATTGAATATAAAAACTATGCAATTTTTATATATTCCACATTCATATTTTATTGCATATTTATACATTAAGGAGTGATATCATGAAATTAAAGAACACTGAACACATTTTTGAAACAGTAAAAAAAAGAAATCAAAACGAACCAGAATTTTTGCAAGCAGTTGAAGAGGTTCTTTCTTCTATCGATCCAGTGTTAGGTAAATACCCTGAATACGAAAGTGTAGTAAACAGTATTATCGAACCTGAAAGATTCATCATTTTTAGAGTCCCATGGATTGATGATAAAGGTAATACTCAAGTCAATCGTGGATTCAGAGTACAATTTAATAGTGCAATCGGACCTTACAAAGGTGGTCTTAGATTCCATCCAAGTGTAAATGCTAGTATTATTAAATTCCTAGGTTTTGAACAAATATTTAAAAATTCATTGACTGGACTACCAATTGGTGGTGGTAAAGGTGGAAGTGACTTCGACCCTAAGGGAAAATCAAACAATGAAATCCTAAGATTTTGTCAAAGTTTTATGACAGAGCTTTCAAAATACATAGGAGCATATACAGATGTACCAGCTGGAGATATTGGTGTTGGAGCACGCGAAATTGGATATCTATATGGACAATACAAAAGAATTAAAGGTCTTAATGAAGGTGTTCTAACTGGAAAAGGCTTACCTTATGGTGGTAGTTTAACACGAAAAGAAGCAACTGGATATGGATTAATCTATCTTATGGAAGAAATCCTAAAACACAATACTGATTCAATGAAAGATAAAACAGTTGTTATTTCTGGATCAGGTAATGTAGCTATCTATGCTACTGAAAAAGCTATAGAATTAGGAGCAAAAGTTGTTGCTCTCAGTGATTCAAACGGATATATCCATGATCCTAACGGAATTGATTTAGATGCTGTTAAAAAGCTCAAGGAAGTTGAAAGAAAACGTATTAAAGAATATATTAAAGACCATCCAGAAGCAAAATACTATGAAGGTTGCAAAGGTATCTGGACTATCAAATGTGATATTGCATTACCATGTGCAACTCAAAATGAAATAGATGAAGAATCCGCTAAATTCTTAGTAGCAAATGGTTGTAAAGCTGTTGGAGAAGGTGCTAATATGCCATCAACTCCAGAAGCAATTGATGTATATATTGATAACAACGTTATGTTTGCTCCAGCAAAAGCCGCTAACGCTGGTGGTGTAGCTGTTTCAGCACTTGAAATGTCTCAAAACAGTATGCGTTTATCATGGACATTTGAAGAAGTAGATGAGAAATTAAAAGATATCATGAAAAATATCTTTGTTCGTATTAGCAGTGCTGCAAAAGAGTATGGCAGTGATGGAAACTACGTAGTAGGTTCTAACATAGCTGGTTTCTTAAAAGTAGCTCAAGCAATGCATGCTCAAGGATCTGTTTAAGAACATTACATTAACAATAATATAATAGCAACACATAAAAAAATCTCCTACCTGTTAATTCAGGAAGGAGATTTTTTCACCATTCATAGTTTCTTAATTGACCTTCTATTTGCATATGTGCAAAATTCTGTTGACGTAAAGATTCATATAATACTATAGCAACTGCATTTGATAAATTCAAAGATCTAATATCAGGTTCCATTGGTATTCTAATACTTGTATCTGGATACTTAACTAGAATGTCTTCTGGTATTCCTGCACTTTCTTTACCGAACATAATAAAACTGTCTTTTTCATATGTAACTTCTGCATATGTTTTTTTTGCTTTAGTCGTTGCCATATAAATAGTTGCATTGGGATTCTTTCTAATGAAATCATCAAAATCTTCGTATAGATACAACTCTAATTTATCCCAATAATCCAACCCTGCTCTTTTAACTGATTTTTCATCAATAAAAAAACCTAAGGGTTTAATTAAGTGTAAAGCAGTACCTGAAGCAACACAAGTTCTTCCAATGTTACCAGTGTTATATGGTATTTCTGGTTCATGTAATAATATGTTCATTTAAATTCACCTTATTCTATTCTTCCACTATTGATATATTTACTTCGAAAAGACTATCATCATAAAACTTTAATGGTACACATATATTCTTAGAATGATTGACCATAATATTCATATCTTTGCCTAAACATATTGATGGTGGAGTAATATCAACCGTTAATCCTTTTTGAGATAACGCTGTAGCTGCATTACCTAGTATCATATTTGCTAATTCACTAATAGCACTTTTTGCCATATTATTCAATTCTTCAACCGGCATTCCCATCATCATTTTAGAAGCTATATTACATGCAGTATCAATATTAAGAGTTAGTATGACTTGTCCTTTTATCTTACCTGTCACACCTATGATTACAGCTAACAAATCGCCTTCATATTTTGCATCTTTCAAGTAGGGCTTTTGTAATTTAGTTTCTAATTGACATACATCTCGTAAAATCTTTTGGGCTGCTCCGATAAATGGATTAATATATTCTACATTTATTACTGACATATGCTATTCATCCTTTCAATTCTAGTCCATACATCTGTTAGAAATATCAAAAATACTAAATCTGAATAAATATTCCAATAGAAAATATTGTACCATATTACGTATATTTGTTCAACCTTATATACTCTTACTCTTTAATTGTAGACTTGTATTTATCAATATTTATTATTACCCATTAAAATATATAATAGTACATAATTTAATTGAATATATAAAAGTTAAATATAAATAAAGCATTTTTTTATAAAAAAATAATATGATTTCTTAAATAAGCTAGTATCTATATTGATATACTTAATTCAACTCAAACCAATAGGGAGGATTAATCTATGAATTCAAGAGAATTAGTATACAAAACACTTAGTTTCAATAATCCAGATAGAGCACCTAGACAAAAATGGGTATTACCTTGGGCTAACAACCATTACCCTGATGAATTAGCTAAATTAAATAAGGATTATCCTGATGATTTTGACGGAGCACCAGGTTATTATTCAGAAAAAGATATCTCAAAAGGTGATCCAACAGATGTGGGAGAATCCACCGATGCATGGGGATGTAAATTCTTAAATTATCAAAAAGGCATTATAGGTGAAGTTAAAGAGCCATTAATACAAGATGAAGAATGGAAAGATGTCAACAATATTCATATTCCAAGAGAATGGTTAACCATAGATAAAAATAAAATTAATGAATATTGTAAAAAAAGTGATAAATTCGTTTTTGCCAGCTGTTGTCCTAGACCCTTTGAACAACTACAGTTTATTAGAGGTACTGAGAATCTTTTCATTGACTTGATGTTAAGACCACAAGGACTACTTGATTTCATGAAAGAAATGCACGAGTTCTACTGCGAATTATTAAATGAATGGGCTAAAACTGATGTTGATGGACTATCTTTCATGGATGATTGGGGCTCACAAAAAAGTCTTTTAATAAATCCTAGTCTATGGGAAGAATTTTTCAAACCAATGTATAAAGACTATATAGATATAGCCCATAGTCATGGCAAAAAAATATTTATGCACTCAGATGGCTATATAATAGATATTTATCCACATTTAATCGAATTAGGTCTTGATGCTATTAATTCACAATTATTCTGTATGCCAATGGAAGAACTAGTTAAGTTCAAAGGTAAAATAACTTTCTGGGGTGAAATCGATAGACAAAATCTATTGCCCTATGGAAGTTTAGAAGAAATTAAAGACGCAGTCATATTAGTTAAAAACAAATTATGGGATAATGGCGGATGTATAGCTCAATGCGAATTCGGACCTGGAGCTAAACCAGATAATGTGAAACAAGTATTTGAAACATGGAATCAGATATTTAGATAATAGTAAATTTATATAAAAGTGGAATACCTCAAGTTATAGTTTATTTGAATTGAATATTTATATTTGGTATACTGTAAAGGTAACATATAATAAATATTTAATAGAAAGGCTATAACTTTATGAGAGAAAATATAAAAATTAATTTATCCGATTATGAAGATGATTTCATGCTATTAAATAAGATATGTTATAAGGATATATTAGTCAACAACATTTTACTTAAAATACTAGGTATTCATTATATGGATACTGATCCTGATTGGAATGTGAGCAAACATAGACATTCTTTCTTTGAATTTCATTATATAACAGATAATTATGTTTTTACTACTTCTAACGGAATAAAACGTAAAATAACTCCAGGTCAGTTCTATACCTTAGCACCTGGAGTATTACATTCTCATTGTCAAGAAGATGGAATTGGACATACTGGATTTTCTATGCGCTGGGAAATTATGACCAACAATGCCTTCAATAACGAACAATTGAATCTAATAAAATCCAAAAAAATAATTGAATCCATATATTACACTAATTCAGAACCATTAATAGATGATGGTACTATATTGAATAGCGTACTTAATCTGTTAAAACTAGGGAAAGAAGGTTGTACCGAATTAGAACTACAACTATCTTTTTTTCAAATCATTCTTAAGTTGATGAAATTACATGACAGAGATTTTTCTAATTTAAAATCCAGTATAGAAGTTGATAATTCAATTGATAATAATATTGTTATCAATACCATTCAATTTATTGAAGATAACTATTATCAAGATATCAACGTTAATGATGTAGCTAATTCTGTCCATGTAAGCTATAGCCATCTTTCTAGACTATTCAAAAATTCAGTTAGTGAAACAGTAAATCAATATATTAAGAAGGTTAGACTTAAAAAAGCTGCATATCTATTAAAATGTACTGATAAAGATATGTCAACCATAGCCAAAGAAGTTGGTTTTAATAGTGAATATTATTTTTGTAACGATTTCAAGAAAAATATAGGTATGTCTCCTGGAAATTATAGAAAAAGCAACTCTAGCCTATCAGAATAAGTATTGTAACTATTTGAATATCTTTGTTAAACTTGACAAACTTTTTAAGTATAGTATAATAGTTACTAGATGATAATTATTATTGAAAGGAGATTGTGGTATGCAACATATAGCTGAGCTATTAAAGGCACACAAGTTAAAAGTTACTCCTCAACGAATCGCTATATTCAAAATATTATATGACAGCAAGGAGCACCCTAGTGCAGAACATATTTATAAATGCTTACAAGAAACACATCCAACAATGAGTTTAGCTACTGTATACAAAACGCTAGACACTCTAAAAAAATCAGAATTAGTTCAAGAATTTAATGTAGGAGAAGACAGTTTTAGATATGATGCTAATATCAAAGCTCATCCTCACATGATATGCCTAAAATGTCATAAAGTTTTTGACCTAGATACTGAAAAATTAGAAAACCTAAAAAAATATGTTGAAGAAGATACAGATTTTGAAATTATGTATGAAAAAGTATTTTTTTATGGAGTTTGTGTAGATTGCAAAAAAGATAACGAATAATATTAAAAAGAAGGGATTTATGTGAAACAATCCCTTCTTTTTATAATTTTACTTAATTAACCTATCTACGAATTTTCCAATTCTACTAATAGCTAATTTTAGATCATTAATGCTATAAGCATAAGAACATCTAATGAATCCTTCACCACTGTCGCCAAATGCTGTGCCTGGTACTACAGCAACCTTTTCTTCCTTAAGTAACTTATTCGCGAATTCCTCTGATGTCAAACCTGTTCTTTTAATAGAAGGGAAAAGATAAAAAGCTCCTAATGGTTCAAAACAATCAAGCCCCATACTTCTGAATCCTTCAATCATAACTTTTCTTCTTCCATTATATGCTTTTCGCATTTCTTCTACATCCGAATCACTATTCTTTACAGCTTCAATAGCTGCATATTGACTAGTAGTAGGTGCACACATAATTCCATATTGATGTATTTTGGTCATAGAGCCTATTACTTCCTCAGGACCAACCGCATACCCCATTCTCCAGCCCGTCATAGAGTATGCTTTTGAAAAGCCATTAATAACTATTGTTCTTTCTTTCATACCCTCAAGAGATGCTATGGAAACATGTTTTTCACCATATGTAAGTTCTGCATAGATTTCATCTGATAAAACAATTAAATCATGCTTTATAGCTACTTCAGCTATTTTTTGAAGATCTTCCTTATCCATAATAGCACCTGTTGGATTATTAGGAAATGATAGAACCAATATCTTAGTCTTATCTGTTACATATTCTTCAACTTCTTCTGGTGTCAATCTAAACTCATTTTCCTCTTTCAAAGGTATAGTAACAGGAGTTGCCCCTGCTAGATAAGCACATGGCTTATATGATACGAAGCAAGGTTCTGGTATTAATACTTCATCACCAGGGTTAATCAATGCCCGAAATGCAAGGTCTATTCCTTCACTACCTCCAACTGTAACCAAAGTCTCTGTCTTATAATTATAATCTAGGCTAAATCTTCTCTTTAGATATTTACATATTTCATCTCTAAGTTCTAACATACCTGAATTAGATGTATAAAATGTTTTTCCTTTTTCTAAAGAATAAATTCCTTCTTCTCTAATATTCCAAGGAGTGTCAAAATCAGGTTCCCCTACACCTAATGAAATAGCACCTTCCATTTCAGATACTACATCGAAAAATTTTCTAATACCAGATGGTGGAATAACTTTTACTCTTTTTGATAGTTTATCCTCTAACATTATGGTGTCACCGCCATTCTTTCATCTTTTTTATTTTCTTCTAATATAATACCATGATCTTTGTACTTCTTAAGCACAAAATGAGTCCCTGTACTTAGAACTGCTTCAAGAGGTGCTAATTTTTGTCCAACAAATAACGCTACTTCTTTCATTGTTTTTCCTTCGATTATTACTGTTAAATCAAAACCGCCTGACATAAGATAGACAGCTGTCACTTCTTTGAATCTATATATCCTTTCAGCTATCTTATCAAATCCCTGTCCTCTTTGAGGTGTTACTTTAACTTCAATTAATGCTGTTACCTTATGAATATTTGTTTTATCCCAGTTAATAATAGTATGGTAACCACATATAATCTGTTCTTTTTCTAATTCAGTCAACTCTCTCGCAATATCATCTTTGGGATTATCTAATATTGTGGCCAGATCATCAACTGTTACCTTACAATTCTGTTCTAATATACCTAAAATCTCTTGTCTCATATATAGTCCCTCCAGTTAATTTTATATTTATAAATAAGTTAATTAATAACTTTATATAATTCATCAGCTTTTGGTGGCGTTAACGCTCTTCTTGTATCAGATTGAATAACTATTTTATCTTTTCCTTTTACTATTTTACCTATTACCGAACCAGCAATTCCTGCCTTTTCTAATTTTTCTACCAGCACTTCACCATTATATGTAGTAATAATCATACATCCACTAGAAATTAATTTATATGGATTAATGTTATAATATTCGCATATTTCAATCGTTTCTTGTTTAATAGGAATATCTTCAAGTTTAACTTCAAGACCTACCTTAGAACAAGCGGCGACTTCCCATAAAGCTCCAAAGACACCACCCTCTGTCACATCATGCATGGAGGTGGCTCCATGATCTACTGCTATTTTAGCCTCGTCTACAACAGATATGTAATCACCTAGCTTCATTGCATTATCAATAAGGTCAGAATTAAAATGTTCTCTTAACTTTTCTTCATTATCTTTAGTAATAATGGCAGTACCTTCAAGCCCTGCCCATTTTGTAATGATAACATCTTGTCCAACTTCTGCTTTTCCTGTTAGAACCAGTTTATTTTCTAGTGCTTTACCAATTCCAGTTACTGAGATAATAGGCTTATTTACTGCATTAGTTACTTCTGTATGACCACCCATTACCTCAATATTTAATAGTTTACACTGTTTATTTACATCTTTCATAATCTTTTTCAATTCTTCTTCCATAAAACCTTCTGGAAGAAGTAATGTAAGTAGGATACCTACAGGCTCAGCACCACTAGAAGCTAAATCATTAGCTGTTATATTAACAGCCAATGATCCAATATCTTTAACTGCACCAGTTATAGGATCAGTAGATACAACACATACTTCATCTTTGCCAAATTTTATTGCTGAGCAATCTTCACCAACATTAGGTCTAACAATAACTTCATCTCTGCGTGTACTAAGTTGTTTAAATATAGATCTCTTAAGTACTGTCTCCGGTACTTTTCCCAGCTTCATCTTTATCGACTCCTTCATCTGTATCTTCTTCATTTTTTTCCATATCTTCTAGGTTTTCTGAATCTTCTTGAATAGGAACAGTCTCATTAGCATCTATGTCATCTTCTAGGTTTTCCTGTAATTCATCATCATCTATGTCATCATCTATAATACTGTCAGGAGTTTCCTCCATGGTGTCTTTTTTAATTTCTTCAGTAAGTTCTTCAGAAATTTCTTCAGTATTATCTATAGTATTTATCGTCTCTACTGTTTCTTCTTCCTCTAATGTATTCGTAGCTTCCATAGTATCAACAGATTCACTTGCCTCGGCTACATCTTTCTTTCCTACTCTTATTATAGCACCAACAGGTCTATAATAGCTGGTATTTACTAATTGTTTATCAGTTAATTTGTCATTTACATAAATGAGCTTATATAATTTAACTTTATAACCATTTATTGCTTTTCTTTTTGTAACCTTTTTACCAGACGCCAAAGAACTATCAGTTATATAAGTAGTTTTTGGAGGAGATAATTTTTGAATGATTTCTGCTTGAAATTTGATTTTTCTACTATTATTTCTCTCATCTTTTCCAAATAATCTCATACAGAGTTTACCGCCCTGAACATAACTCTCAATAAAGATTGGATAATTACTACTATTCTCGAAAACAAAATCCACATGACTACCTGACATAGTGGCATCTTTACCTTTTTCTATATAGGATACTGGCATTGAATGATTCTGTCTTTCAATTACTTTTAGTTCAGCCATTAAAACAGCATTATACAGAGTAGTAGCAACTTGGCAAATACCTCCACCAAGTCCATCTTTAACTTGACCAGAAATAATTATTGGGGCTTCTTTATACCCATTCTTTGAGCTTATAGGACTTATTGCTACGTGGGTAGCAAAATCTTGACCAGGATACAAAATAGTTCCATTTATCTTATTACATGCTATTCTCAGATTTTGAGTCCTTGCTTCATTATTATTGTGTGAAGTACTATATTCACCTATTACATCTTTTATGTTGCTATAATATTCTTTGGTGTATTTCGGCTTTGTTTCTTCAACAACAAGATCCAATTCTTGTTTAAAATTATCAATTGTATTTTTTAGATTAGCTACATTGGTATCAACATTCAATTTTAAGCCATTAATTTCTTCATCTATAATAAATTTACTATTTTTTCTATGTATTATAGCATTTTTTGGCTCTACATTAAAGTCATTTTTGATAGAACTGATAAATTCTTTTATTTTCTCTTCATTATATACGTTTTCTACACTATAATCAATTTTATCTTCATTTAATTTAATAATCTTGTTATATCTTTCTTTTAATTTACCTGTTTTAAATAAATCATAAGCTTTATCTACTATTTGTTGATAATTGGATTTGAACTCAAAATAATTATATGGTTTAGTATATATTTTATCTTCATAAGATATCTTTATTTCTTTATCAAATATTTTTTCATCAATAATCTCTTTCATTTTAACTAATGCTTCCCCTTTGGTAAGTCCCCCAATATCTATTCCCTCTATACTGATTCCTTCGTAGATGACATCTCTTTCTACAACTTTTTCCATATTTTTATATCTTATAAAAAAATAGCATGCTAAAGCAACAATAACTACTATTATGACAATTACCGTTACTATTAACCATTTTCTTTTTTTCTTATTACTCTTAAGTTCTTCCATTAGAGCATCCTCCCTCTATACAAATTCTAGCCCTTATTATAATTTATTTTTTCTTTTGTACAAAAATGATATATTAGTAAATATTTAGAATGTATTAGTTGTACTTTTTATCTATTGACCATTAAAAAATACATATAAGGTAAATAAGTCTATACATACATAGATTACTATGTACATATAGGCTTACAAATTCAAATAATAATTAAGCTATACGCTAAATAAACCTATTAAGTGATTTACCATATTCTCTACATTTTTTCTCATTTAATTTACTATAACTACCAGTGGGCTTAGAAATAGAATTCATATAACTGTTTACGCTCTCTAACTCATTAGAACTCAACTCACTATTATCAATTTCTCCTGCAAATACTGCAGTTTGATTAATATCACCGGGAATAATATTTGTGAACGCTTCAATATTCATTTCCCTTTTGGACCTGACTTCATTATCAGAAGAAACTACAAAGACAGATTTTTTCTTGCTCTCTAATTGTTCTTTATTTCTATTGATAAAATTACTCATTTCTGGAAGAGGTTCATGCTCATATATAGGTGTTCCTAATATAATATAATCATAATTAAGACTATTGACGTTATTTACATTCAGTACATCTACATTTCCTCTAATCTCTTTTCCAATCCAGTGTGCTATTTTTTCAGTACTTCCATGTTTGGAAGCATATGCAACAAGTACATCAGATGTAACATTACGCATACTAAAACAACTCCTTATTCAATTATATTAGTGATTATACTTTTTATATTGCTTTTATTTATTTTGTCCAATATAAAATCTAATATACACTTATCCCTCTTAAGTATTTTAACATTAATATAAAAAAATTATTGGAAAAATATGTCATTAAATTCAAACTATTTTTTGTAACAATTAAAAGAATATACAAAAAAACAATTGAATAATATGTTTTATAATGAAATAAGAGCTTAACATGAAACCTGACAATCACTTTAATGGTATAATTTCTAATATAAAAAAATAGACTCTTTACATTTGTTACTGATGTCAAAATGACGTCAGTAAGCTTAACAGAGTCTATTTTATTTCTTTATCTATTAAGATTAACCAATATGGTATCCCATATTAAAACACTTACTTCTCCTCTAGTGACTTTTCTTCTTATATCTCCATTGTTCTCACCAGAGATGATACCTATTTCTTTTGCTCTATCAATATAATTGGTTGGCCATTCTCCCTCAAGATCAGCATTCTTGCCCAATGCATTAACTAATATGGTTACCACTTCTGCATAACTTATATTATCAAGTGGTCTGAATGTTCCTCCAGTATCTCCTACAATCAACTTTAATTTATAAGCCTTTTGTATATCAGGAACTGCCCAATAATCAGATTCAACATCACTAAATTTTTTACCTTCACCTGAAACTTCTTTGTCACTATAACCTAATGCTCTTACCAAAAGAGCTGTAACCTCTGATCTTTTAATATTATTGTCTAATCCAAGTGTTCCATCGGTATAACCTTTCAAAAGTCCAAGTGTATGTAACTGGTCACCTGCATAGTTTTGACTATCAGTAGCTGCTACTGCAGGAATAGCTATCATATTCAATGTTACCAGAATACTTACTAACATTATTACTATTTTCTTTTTCACTATTATCCCCCTTAATGTCTTTTATCATGCGTAATAATTATTTTCCGCCTCTAATTTAGTATCATATCCATTTATATATTGAACTTAAATATCTAAACACAATTTCAATAAGTTCAATTTATAAAGGTAACATAATTATAGCATACTTTTCCAATTAATAGATTACCAAATCATAACATTTTTGTCTCAGCTGAATTAAAAATGTAGTACTTACTTTAATTTTAATTCATCCATGAGTTCCTTGAATTTAGAAGGTTTTAATGATTGCGCTCCATCACATAAGGCACACTCTGGATTATTGTGTACTTCTATCATAAGACCATCTGCTCCAACTGCTACAGCCCCTTTTGATAAAGGACTTACCATTTTCCACTTACCAGTTGCATGACTTGGATCAACGATAATAGGTAAATGACTTATTTCTTTTATAACAGGTATAGCACTTAGGTCAAGAGTATTTCTAGTATATGTTTCAAAAGTACGTATACCTCTTTCACATAAAATTATATCTTCATTTCCTTCTGACATGATATATTCAGCAGCCATTAACCATTCTTCAATAGTAGCACTCAAACCTCTTTTTAATAATACAGGTTTTCCTATTTTACCTGCTTTTTTAAGAAGTGCGAAATTCTGCATATTTCTTGCTCCTATTTGAATCAAATCGGCATATTTGGCAACTACATCTATTGTATCTAAACAAATTGCTTCTGTTACAATAGGTAGACCTGTTTCTTCTTTTGCTTGTTGTAATAATTTTAATCCTTCTTCTCCAAGACCTTGGAAACTATATGGTGAACTTCTAGGTTTGTATGCCCCTCCACGAAGTAAAGTAGCTCCTGCTCTTTTAACATCTCTAGCAACCTCTATCATTTGTTCTTTAGTTTCAACTGAGCAAGGACCTGCTATTATAGTTAGATTATCTCCACCTACTTTTGTATTCCCAACCGTAATAACTGAATCTTCTGGATGGAATAATCTACTTGCTAATTTGAAAGGATGTTGTACCCTCATTACTTTTTCAACTTCTTCATACACTTCTATTTGCTCTTTATTTAATTTACTTGTATCACCTATCAATCCTAAGATACTGTAATTCTGTCCAATTGTTTCATGAACACCCATTCCTAAATCTTCTAATTTCTTAATCAATCTATCAATCTTTACTCTTGGTGTTTTTGCTTTCATAACTATTACCATTTATTTTTCCTCCATTTCTATTTTATAAAACATGATTGTAATTAATTCAAATAAATACTCTGCGCATAGTATTATTATTCAATATATAAAAAAAAGAAGCTCCTAAGAGCTTCTCTAAATTTCAACGTTTTAAAAATTCGTTATTAGCTTCTTATGATATATTCTTTTAAACTCATTCAATTTTTTTAATGCAAAATAACTAGCGCTAAAAAAGTAAAAGCCCCAGCTAAAAAAGTAAAAATAATATGAATTTGAGTTTAGGTTTTTCATTAAATCTATCATAATATCACTTCTTATCCTTTATTTATATTTAATAATTTCGTAGTTAAGTTCATAAAATTGTTTTATTAGTTCTTAACTATATAGAATAAAAAGCTAAATGTCAAGGTCTTTTTTTATTATTTCTGTGAATTCCTAATAATTGCTAAATAGATAATGTTGTAGCTAACTGTCGCTCCAATAGTATAGGGGAATATTCCGTCAGCAAATTAAACGTCCATGTTTAAATTGCTGAGTTCGCCGTCCATGGCTCACTGCTCCATATTCCCCTATACTATTTACGCTCGATCTTTCAATCATATTTTAAAAAGTCTCATTAATACATGTTAAAAAAGTTAAACCAAGAACTACTTATTAATTCTTGGTTTCAGATTGTAGACAAAATCTATTATTTAACTTTCTGGAAAGGATTTATTTAATTATTACTCTAATTGATAACGAGCAGTATAGATTTTATAGGCTAAAGTCACATCTTTTAACTGGCTTAAGAGTGGTAAATACAGAGAAAATCATATATAGTGATAATAACGATTTTTACGGCTTGTTGCCATACCTTAAAAACAGATAGAAGCAACAAACGTAACGAGAGTGTATTATCACTATATATGATTTCAATATACGACCGTTGTCTGTTTTAGTCTGAAACCAAGAACTAATTATTAATTTCTTGGTTTATCTTGACAACTTAACTTTTTGATATGTTTAATGCTCTAGAATAAACTCCTTAGAATAGAACTTTGTCATCTCTTTTTTCTGCTTCTTTGTTAATGAATTCTTCGTATTCTAGGATTCCACCATCAATCAAATATTTACAATATTCAGCAACGATCTTCTTAGCTTCTTCCTCTGATGATGCAAAATATGCTCTCTCCCGATAATCACGCCATAAATCTCCGTTAAGCAGTTCATTAATCTCGTCTTTCTTCTCATAATTGTTTATGAAATTGCTGGCTCTGTATCCTTCAACAATTGTATCTGGAACGATATCTTTGATAATATGTTCGTATGTTGCATCAGGTATTTCTGATTCACCTGGAGTAAATTCACCCCATTCACTTATATATGGATATAGTGAAATGAACTCTCTATATTCTCCTTGAATTCCTGTTTCGGTCTTAAGACTTCCTTCTTTATTCTTTTCAATAAATTCTTTTTTCATCTTTGGTTTTCCATCAACCATGTCATAATGTACACCTTCAAGTCCATAAAAAACCAATAGCTTTCCTTCTTCGCTATTTAGATAATCAACTGCTCTTATTGCTGCTTTTGCAATTTCTTCATCAGTATCTTCTGGTATAAACCATGCAGGTGATCCTGCTCTACCTTTTAATGCATTACCGCCAGTTTGTCCTCTGCTATTTTTAATAGGTCCTACTGGTATGTATTCCATTTCAGGATGCTCTTTATACAAAGTATTCTTATAAAAATCTTTTTGATGGAAATAGTGAACTCCATGTAGAGCATATTTACCTACAGCATGTTTTTCTTTTGCGATAGTGTCATTTTGTCTAAAAGCTTCAGGGTCAAATAAGCCTTCAGATACTAATTTTCTCATGAATAATATCTCATCAATTACTAATGGTCCTCTTCTATCAACTATGGCTTTATCAGTATCAGGGTCAACCCAGAATCCGCACATATAACCTGTATGATATGAACGTGTTAGTTGATTATAATCCCAACCGTTATGCCAGTTACCTGCTGGTATTATAGGATTTCCATTAGCATCTTCAAAATCACCCTCTTTAACTTCTTTCAGAAATTCATATATTTTCTCTGAGTGGTCAAAGTCTTCTGCCTTCCAACCTAAGTCTTCCATGATATCTTTACGTACGTATACGCAATATCCCCAGTTTTTATTATCTTCTGGTGTAGCAGGTAATTGATATGGTATTACATATGTATGCCCATCAAATTCTCTACAATAAATATCATTCTCCAGAAAATCTTTTGCACAGCCTTTTTCGAATTCTTTGATATTTTGACCATATTCATCAAGTAAATCTTCAAGAGGCATTACCATACCTTGATTACTTGCTCTTTTTATTATTGCAGTTTCTCCTCCATTACCACCCCAATAAGGTGCAGTAACTAAATCATAAGGAACATCACCTGATGAAAACATCATATTAAGATTCTCTGATTCTGAGGAAGTGGCATATTCTATATCAAGAATCACGCCAGTTTCTTCTAATAATTTTTTTGCTACTACATTATCATAATGATCTCTAGGTGCATTACCACTTGAACCATTCCAGCAAGAGAATACCTTAACGACTATTGGTTCCTTATTCTCCGCTTCATTTTCACTACCCTTATCAGTATTGGTTATATTGGTTTTCTTATCTTTACTACAACCTGTAAAAACGGAAAAAGTCAACATAACTACCATAACTGTACAAAAAAATCTTCTAATATTTCTTTTCATGTGAAAAACCTCCCTAAATTATTTTATATATATATACATAAGTTGAATTACATAATTGCTATAAAGCCAGCAATTATTGGGTTATATTCAACTTATAACATCGAGAAAAATATATATCTAACCCTTTATTGAACCTATCATGATACCTTTAACAAAATATTTTTGTAAGAATGGATAAACGCATACAATAGGTAATGTAATTATCATTAAGAATGCCATTCTTAGCGCTTCTGGAGTTGTCTTGGAACGACTTATATTATAATTCATGTTCTTTGTATCAGTAGCTTGCTCAAAATTGGTTTCACTAAGGATTTTCTGCAAAATAGTAGCTGCAGGTTTCAGTTTTTTATCAGAAACAAAGAATGCACCCACAAACCAATCATTCCAATGACCAACTCCGTAGAACAATGTTATTGTAGCAATCATAGGAAGAGATAATGGTAAATATATCTTAAGAAATATCTTTAACTCCCCACAACCATCAATAGTGGCAGATTCCCTTAATTCATCCGGTATGGTCTGAAAATATGTACGCATAATGATAATGTTAAAAAACTGATATAAATACGGTAGTATATATATCCATATGCTACTTGTCAAACGCAGGCTTCTGAGCAATATAAAAAATGGTATCAATCCACCAGTAAAAATTGTCGTAAAGAAAAAGAAAAATGTTATTATTCCTTTTCCTGGCAGATCTTTTCTAGATAGTGCATATCCTGCTAAAGCTGTCAAAAACACACATAAGAATGTTCCAATGACTGTACGAAAAACTGAAACTCCGAATGCATTAAGTATCAATGGATCTTGAAAAGCCTTTATATAATTATCAAATGTAAAAACCCTAGGCCAAAAATATAATCCACCCTTTAACGCATCATAACCATCGTTGAATGATAAAATCAATATGTAAAAAAAAGGATAGAATGTTATGAAACCCAACGATGCAAGAAGCGTATAATTAAGTACTTTAAATATTTTTCCTTCTGTAGACTGTTTCTCAACCATGTAAAATCACTCCAATCATTGTCATATAAAACCTACCAAAGAGATGTATTTGAAACTTTTTTTGCTATACGATTGGTGACAACAATCAATATCAAAGATACAATAGACTGAAACAACCCAACTACAGTTGCATAACTATATTGACCTTGTTGTAATCCTACCTTAACTGAATATGTCTCCAAAACCTCAGATACTGGAATTGTCGGCGGCTGCTGGAATAGAATAATCTGCTCGTATCCCGCTTTTAATAACCCGCTCATGCTTAATATGAATAGTATCCCTACGGTAGGCATTATACCCGGTAGAGTGATATGAATTAGTCGTTTCCATTTGCTAGCTCCATCTATTGCTGCAGCCTCATACAACATGGTATCTATGCTACTAAGAGCTGCCAGATATATAATTGAATTGAATCCTATATTTTTCCATATATCAGAAGATACAATTACAATATAAAACCACTTTGCAAACCCTAAAAAGAATATTGGTTCTTTACCCATAGCCATCCTTATATCATTAAAAAGTCCTTGATGAGGAGATAAGAATTTACTGAATATGGTAGCAACAACTACCCATGATACAAAATAAGGTAGATATGTTACTGTCTGTATTACCCGTTTGAATTTATTGATTCTGACTTCATTAAGCATTAATGCTAAAATGATTGGAGCTGGAAAACCTAATAATAATTTCAAAAAACTTATGAAAAATGAGTTCCTTATCAATAATTCGAATTGGAAATAAGTAAAAAATTTCTTCACGTATTTTAATCCTACCCAAGGACTCATTAAAATTCCTGTATCAAACCTAAAATCTTTGAATGCCAGAGTTACACCATACATTGGTATGTAACCAAAAACAAAATAAAATACTATTGCAGGTAATAAAAATAGATATAATATCTTGTATTTGCATATTCTTTTCCATACTGATTTCTTATTATTTTTAACTATTTTATTTTTTGGTGCCTTTGCTGTCAATGTTTTCATTATCTTCCCCCTAAATCTTCAGGTTCGATTATAAAAGAGACTGCTTATCAGTGTAAAAACCAGCCTCTTTCATAAATTAATTGTTTGTTAGAAGAAACTTGTTTTAAAAGATGATATACTGTTACACTGAGTAGAACCATTACTATTGATTCCAATAACTTTCCAATAATACTTTGTTAATCTGTTTAATGTTATATTTGAAGTATAATTACTATCATTAATATCTGAAACGTTTATTTCAGGGCTGGAAAAATCACTATTATCATCAACTACGATTTGATAGCCAGAAGCGTTAATTGAATCTCCCCAATCAAAAGAAGTATTTGTTCGTGATATCCAGCTTAAATCATTAGCAGGAGATAATAGATCAAAATTCCCTGGTAATGTTGGTGAAGTATTATCTTTATATCCCATAATCTGGAACTCATAAATACGTGCTGCCGAATCTCCTCCTGCATCTGTAATGTATAATCTTACATAACTTGCAGATGTAAGCGCTATTGCATGGTTACTGATTCCTAATGTGTTTCCTATAGTATTGACTACATCTGTCCAATTAGTTCCATCATTGCTTACTTGGATTTTATAATCACTTGTATTATAACCTGAACCTTCTCCTCCTGCTTCAGCATGTTTAACAACAAATTCACTAAGCACATATTCTGAACCAAGTTCTACAACTAACCAATGAGGTTCTGCACCTGTAGCACACCATTTAGTATTTACTGCATCATCTACAGCTCCTGATGGTTCTTCTCCTGAAACGAAGGTATCTGCTGTAGCATTTTTCATAACAGCTATATTACTTACTGATATGTCATTAGAAACTACAATCAATTCTTCCTTAGTCTCAATGTCTTCACCTATTTCATTACTAGCTGTCAAAGTTACAGTATATACACCTTCAGTACTGTACGTTACTTGTGGATTTTCTTCACTGCTGCTGCTTGGTGAACCTCCTTCAAAATTCCAACTTATTGATTGTGTTGCTTCTGAAGATTTGTTATGGAAGGTAACTGTTTCATTAGGCTTGATTAAAGTCTTGTCTACTGTAAAATCTGCTACAGGAGTTGGATATGGAGGCCACTCAAAAGATACATTAGCCACTTGACCATGATTATAATTCTTATCAAGAGCTATTACCTCTAGAGTTGTTTCAGCTTCATATCCATCACGTCTCATTTTAGAAACGTAATATGCATTATTAGGTGTAGCCCCAATAAATTCTTTAGTACCATCCGATTTCACTCTATATACTTCATATACCTCTACATCCCCATTAAGCTTATTCCATTTTAATCTTGCATCTGAATATAAGCCTTCAATAATATCATTATCCATAATCATTAAACCAGAAACTGGTTGAAGTACACTTGAATCTGCATTTCTAATAGCTATCTGCCCTACATTTATTATGTAGTCTGTTATGGTAGTGTCACTATCAAAATTCAATGATAACTTCTCTATGGTTTTACCAACATATCCATTTAATGATATTGTTTTTGTTGTCCACTCATTTGGTGTAGATGTTCCCACGTTAAGATAAGTAAACTGGCCTATATTATCATTAAAAGATATACCTACCTGCATATGTGATTCACTCATTGGTGTTTTATAAGTAATAGATAATTCTGTATTGGCTTCAATAGCCAACTTAGTCTTATAAAGCTTAAGATTTGTTGCATTATCATGACTTAACACACCACTTACTTTTAATGAACTTCCGCCATAATATGCAGTTGTCCAGTCAATGCTTGGATACAAAGGAGTACCAGTACAATCACTAATCCATCTCCATGTAGGTAAAACATCTTGCAAACTTCTGTTATTCCAATCTCTATCACGTTTTACTTCCCCATCTACTGCATAGATATGTCCATTACCAGTATTGAAATTAGTTGTAAAAGGAAGACTATCAATTGGTGATTTTGCTATTATGTAATGAGCTATACCTTTCCAATAATCTGATGTACTAGTATTTCTTGGATCCCTGTATTTTCCTACCCAGAAACGATTTGCTCTAGCATAGAAATCATCTCCATCTGAAGAACTTCTGAATGTCCAATCTGGTCTATAGATTCCTATAGAAGTCTTAGCTTCCTGACCTTCTGGAAAAACTCCATCCCATTCAACATGGAATTGACCGCTTGGTTCATTATAACCATTAGCTTCAGTATAAACCCCTGCATATACATCATATTGACTTCTACCTAAACTGATTGCCTTATCACGTGATGAAGACATATCATTCCACCAATAATTTGTAAAAAATCCATTAGTAACTACATGATTTCCATCTTGGAAAAACATTTCATTATTGCTAGTAAGTGCATTTTCATATTGGATATTTCCATTACTGCTCATAGAATCATACCAATGCAGTTCCATACCCTCTGGTTTATTCTCTTGGAAATATTTCATAAAAGCCTGCATCTGATATGCATCCGCTGTAGTGGCTCCTTGAGTTTCCTCATGCATGAACCATCCATCGAATCCATAATACTCTGCAACCTCAATGAGTTTATCTGCACCTGGGAATACTCCAGCAGGATTTTCTTGTATCATTTCTCTTACCCATTGTAATTTTCCACCATAATAATCAGGTTGGAAATTAACACACCCCAACACTTTAACTCCATTTTTATGAGCAGCATCTATGACATCTGCACTTGGAGTTACTATTATTCCTTCTGAAGCTGAACCACCCCACATAACTAATGAATCGATATACTGCCAATAATTAAATGTATATCTATCAAATACATCTGATCCTTGTGATGGATTATCACTTGTACTTGGATTCATAGTGGCTAGTATCTGTATCTTTGGCTCTGCCATAGCATTACTGTTGACCCCATCACCAGTAAACCGGTTTTCCAGAAGAATCATTCCTCTATTGAATTCTGAATCCTGGTCATTATCTGGAGTCCACGCTAGGAAATCATTTGGATACCAGTACGATGCATAGGGCTGCTGTGCATTGACGTTTTGTGTCAACATAAAAAATGTCATAAGAAAAACTAGACTTAAAAAAACTCTTAATCTCTTCATCCCCATATCCTTCCTTTTATTATTTAATGTGTAATTAGATTATATAAATAAAAGATTAATAATCTAATGGATTTTTCTTCAAAAATTATTGGACAAATCTCTAAAAAATATAAATGAGCTGTTCTCGTAATACATAAAAGTGTATTATGAGACAGCTCCTTTTCTATACTCCATAGGGGTATAATTAAACTCTTTTTTAAATACTCTATAAAAATATTGAAGGTCATTATATCCTACGCTCTTAGCTATTTCTTCCACATTTATGTTTGTCTCCTTGAGCATTCTACAAGCATAATCCAGCCTTTTCATTGTAATATATTTAGTGCAAGTAACACCTAATTGTTCTTTGAATATTGTTGAAAAATAATTAGGGTTAATCCCATACCTAGCAGCTAAACTCTTCACATTAATCTTTTCTTCATAATGCATATCAATATATTTAGTAATCTCTTCAACAAGTTCTCTACAATTTATAGATGTATTCTTGTTCATTGTCAATCTATTCTCAATTAGTTTAAATAAGTATAGAGAAATATCTTCTAGCCTGTTAGCATAGTTCATAATATCATATTGTGATAAATCATATTGAGTAACTTTCTCAATATCAACATTTGTTGAATATAATGTTTCATATATGGTGTTTACTACTTCAGAATATAAAAAGTATAGGTTACTTGCGCTTGATTCTTTGAACCTTTCTTTTGAAAATATCTCTGCTAACAGTACTTTAATATTCTTGATATAACTTCTTTCTATATTCTTTTTTAATAATTTCAATTCATTTTTAGGGAATATGAATTCATTGGATATATCAATGTGTTCTCTTATAAAAATCTTATTCAATCCATAGATCAATCTTAAGTCGAGAGCTTTCTTAGCAGATTTATAAAGCTCATCATTAATATTATTAAATATAGTACTGATACCTATGGTTTTGGAAATCTGCTCTTCATGTAAACAATCGTAGAATAATTTTTTACTGATCTTGTCACAAGTTAATCCTAATCTATCTTCATTACCCCATATTAAAATCAGAATCTGATTCAATATATCCATATTATTGAACGCATAGTAATTGTCAAAGTGAATATTAGTAACTAGATAATCGAATATTTTAGTTTTCATCTCTTCAATATCATAGTACTTATTTTTACATTCGTCTTTTGCATCATAATTGATATTTAGTATCATTAATTGATATTGGTTACTCTTATACATTAGAGGGTAATTCTCTTGTAAAAATTCGCTATTGTTGTGCTTTGATTTCAATAAATAGTTTAATTCATTTTCATAAGTCAATTTTTCATTGCATATCTTTATATTAATATTTTCTTTTGATAAATTACTATATTGTCTTTTTTCTTCAATATGATAAATCACTTTATTAAGAGCTGACATTAGATCATCATCTGTTGTAGGCTTCAATAGATAGCTCTTGACACCCATATTTATAGCTGCCTCAGCATATCGGAACTCTGAATATCCGCTTATAATAATGAATTCTATATGTTTATTGAATTCTTTCACCTTTTTTATCAGCTCTATACCATCCATATCAGGCATACAAATATCTGTTATTATTATATCAATATTATTATCCTTAATTATTTCTAATGCTTCAATACCATTTTTCGCATCATAGATTTCATCAAAGGATAATCCGACCTTTTTAAGCTTATGTACAATACCTTTACGAATCCATTTTTCATCCTCTACAACTAATAAAGAATACATATCCTACCTCCCATTATATATTTATAGGCAATTTATAAATAACCTTTGTACCCTCACCTATAACACTCTTTATTTTTATCCCATATGCTTCTCCGCAGGTCATTTTTATTCGTAAATTTACATTTCTTAAACCTATGCTTTTCCCATGGCTTTGGTCTAGATTAAATGACATATCATTAATGAACTCATTTATCTCTAATAACATTTCACCATCAATTCCAAGACCATCATCAGTGACTGTCATTATCAGATAATTATTAATAACCGAGGCTTCTATTTTTATTACTCCTTTTTCCTTATTCCTAAAACCGTACTTTATAGAATTCTCAACTATAGGCTGCAATATGAATTTTAATATCTTATATTTATTGATCTCTTCACTCACATTAGAGATGATATCATACTTATCATCAAATCTAATATTCTGAATATCAATATAGTTCCTTATATGGTTCTCTTCTTGATACAACATAACAAATTCTTCTGAATCCTTATTAAGACTATATCTAAACATTTCTCCTAGCTTTTGGCTCATTATGGATATTTCATTACAATCGTAAATTTCTGCAATGTAGTTAATGGATTCCAACGTATTATAAAGGAAATGAGGATTTATCTGAAATTGTAATGCTACTAATTCCGCTTCTCTCTTCTCTATTTTTTCTATATAGTTTTCTCTAATCAGTGATTTAATTTTTTCTATGGACCCATTAAAATAATTATTCAGTTCTCCTATTTCATCTTCTCCAATAACATTATCAGTTATTTCCAAATCACCTTTTTGCACTTTCAACATCTTTTTATATAAGATTTGTATTCTACTTGAAAACTTTTTAGAAAATACTATGGTTATTAGAATGACTAACAATGTTACTATGATACCATATATGACTATACCATTTGTTTCATTTTCAATCACTTCATAGATTGAGGAATAATGAGTTACAAAGAAAACTCTCCAATTATACCGATCTACTTTTTTATAGAAAACTACATCCTTATTATCTAATACCTCTCTGTATGTAAGTGTATTGTTCTCTGTGTGCATAGAGTTAATTGTCTGTAATCCATCTTCTTTATATTGTAAATCTCCTTCGTAATATACTAATTCATTTTTATCATCTAATATATACAGACTATTTTTATAGTCATTATTAACTTTCGTATTAAGTCCAAATAATTCCCTATCCAATATATCTATTTTCAATAAACCTATAATATTCCAATTTTCACTGGTAATATCAATGATAGGTCTTACGATTGAAACTATATTATCATCTAACGTTGGTACATCATAAAAGAAACTAATAGTCTCTTTACTATCAATATTTATCTCTTCTCCCCATGGTTCTTGAGATATCCTACTTATGTTGGAAACACTATGACCATCTCTAGGGAAATTAGGATCAAGGGAATACAGCATTATATTATAAATACCATTTACTCTCTTGCTTTTATACATGATATCTATATTTTTGGATATTTTTTCATGTACTTCGTTTACATCTTTCTGCTGCCATCTATCAACTTCAGATAGAATCTTCTGGACTGAATCATTGACAATAATTCCCCATGTAAGGTTTTCATACACACTCAATTTGAATTGAATACCATCTATGTATTTATTGAATAATTGTTCACTACTCTGAAATAATTGATGCTCTACTTGTTTATGAGTATTATTATAAGATGATATACTAAATGTAATAATTGGTATCATACCAATAAAAATAATATACCACATTAATTTATAAAAAATCTTTATATTTCTTATACGTTGGCTAATTGTTCTATATATTCCTCTAAGCATCATAATCACCATATTATAAATTTTCACTCCCTATAATTATAAAATATTATATTACATTTTTCAATAAGCTACTATTTTAATCATTCATCAAATTATATTATACTAATAATATATAATATTTTAATTAATACTAAATATATAAACATTTGACTTTAGACTAATATTTATGTATATTTATTAATTAATACCATAAATGCCAAAACTAGAATGGAGTGAGTGATTTCATGTCATTATTACGAGTAGGATTTCAAGGTGTGAAAGGAGCATTCAGCGAAGAAGCATTATATAATTATTTTGGAGAAGAAGTTGATACAGTAGCAGTCAAGAATTTTGAAGATATATGTATTTCATTAGAAGAAGGCTCCATTTTGTATGGTGTACTCCCTATTGAAAATTCTTCAACAGGAGCAATTTCTGATGTTTATGATTTAATTAATAAGTATGAATGTCATATAGTCGGAGAGACCCACGTTAAAGTAAATCATAATCTTATGGGAATAGAAGGATGTAAAATAGAAGATATCAAAGAAGTCTATTCCCACCCACAAGCATTTGAACAAAGTAAAGATTACTTAAGTAATTACAAATGGAAACTTGTACCCTATTATAACACCGCTAAGAGTGCTGAATACATCATGAAAAAAGGCAATAAAAAAATAGCTGCAATAGGTAGTAAAAAAGCAGCTCAGCTCTACAATCTAGATATATTAACCTCAAATATCAATTCTAATAATACTAATACAACACGTTTTATAATATTATGTAAAAAATTAATAGTCAGTGAAGAGTGTAATAAAATAAGTGTAGTCCTATCTACAGAACATAAAGCAGGTGCTTTATATCATGTTCTAAAACATTTTGCAGAAAATAATATCAATATGTTAAAAATAGAATCCAGACCTAGGGGCAATACTCCTTGGGAATATAATTTTTATATTGATTTTGAAGGAAACATGAATAATAATATTATTAATCAAGCTCTTCAAAAAATGTCTAAGGATTGTCATCATTTCAAGATTCTAGGTAATTATAAACAATTCAACTAAAGACCTTACTAATAAATAGACTCTGTTCAAACAGTAAGCTAAACCAATAAGACATAGCACACTATCATAAACAGAGTCTATATAAAAATATCATCTTAGATTTATTATGCTATGAATGGAACTAATGCTATCGCAACAGCACTACCTATCATTATAGCAGTTATTACTATAGCTATTCTTTTCATCATTTTTCTACTTCTGAATATGTTCATCTTCTTCCCTCCATGAATAAATAATTTATACCCTTTTTTATTTGTATACTAGTCTTTTATATTCATAAACGTTGAGTTACTACTAATTATATATTATAATAACACTATTAGTCAAAATATAAAAGAAGTTATTTTTGACAAAAATGAGGTGATATGATGCCAATACCAATTTTTTTATTATCATTTATTATATTAATTATTGTTATCAAATTAAAAATGACCAAGGCTGATAGAGAAGTCAAGAACACTTCTAAAACATTTTGGGCTAGAGAAGAGAAAGCAATGTTTGCAAGAAAAAAATCCATTGATGATCTTGACTATATACATATTGATGAAAATGAGTTACCAATATCAAAAAATAAGGAATATCCTGATGAAATACTACATATTCAAAATAAGATTATGGACTTGATCAAACTTAAAATGATTGATTTTCATGGCAAAACAAATACGGATCTGAAAATAGAGTACGGCACTGCCAATTTGGATACTCTTATACTATATGAGGAGCATTATACCTTGCTTATAAAACATCTGTACAAGTGGGGAAAGTTGCTACATGAAAATAATAATATTGATGAAGCCATCAAAGTTTTAGAAATAGGAGTTAATATCAAAACTGATATCAGTGGTCATTATATATTACTAGGAAAATTATATAAAATAAAAAAAGATACTAAGAGCTTTAATTCTTTATATTCACAAATTAATGATACTCAATTTATGTTTAAAGATAAAATATTAAATGCTCTAAGCTCTTTATAATTTATACCATCAGTTATTTATTTTGCTCTTCCATATGTATTAATGATATTATCTATTGTTTTACTTGCTTCACTTTTCGATAATTCGTCAATATGTTTATCAAGCACTACATCATGCTTTTTTATTAATGCTGCAAGATATGCTTTTTGTTTATATGTAATAACAGAAGTTTTTTTCGGTTTCCATAAGATAGGTCTAGGAATAAATAACTCCTTGTTTTCCTCATAATAATCATCTCTAAGCTGATTATATAACTGATACGTTGCATATGCATCATTAAATGCACGATGACCATTCAGATAGTCTATTTTATAATAATCACATAAACATCCTAATCTCCTGCTTGGTAAATCTTTTAGAACCATTCTTGATATCAATAATGTATCAAGTGCATTTTTCTCAAAGGTCATATTCAATTGCAGTGCATTAGTTTTTATAAAGCTGAAATCGAATTTAATATTATGTCCAAGTATATCAAATCCTCTACAAAAATCTATAAAATCCGGTAAAACAAAATTAACTGTAGGTTCATCTTTTACTAGTTCATCGGTGATACCAGTAAGAGATACTATATTATCCGGAATTGATATTTCTGGATTAATGAGTTGATTAAATTTATCTACTACAATACCATCAACTATTTTAACTGCTCCAATCTCAGTAATCTTACTATCCATTGGACTTATACCTGTCGTTTCTATATCAAACGCTACAAAGTTTTTCATAATGACACCTCAGTTCATGGTGAAAATTTATTTAGACCGATTACTTAATTAATGCAATCTAAAATAATATTTATATCCTTTAAAACCAAATCCATCTCTTGTCTAAAATCATCAAGGAATTGTAAATGTTCATCATCCTTATCTAGATAGGAATATTCAAGTTTCCTAGATATAATTTCTAGATTATTAGCTCCAAGATTACCACAAACCCCCTTTAAGCTATGTGATAATATTCTCGCTTCCGTATAATTATTTTCTCTGCCTAAAGTTACTAGGTCATCATATGCATCAGCATATTTATTTTTAAATCCTACTAAAATTATTTTGTATAATTTTATTGAATTCCCCAATTTACCCAGAGCACTTGTATAATCAATATTTTCAGCGTTTACATTAATGATACACACTTTTTAAAATACCTCTCTTTTTATTAGGTTTTACTCATTGAGCAGTGCTCTAATCTTATCAATGAGCATTGAACATGCAACTTCATTATAACCACCTTCTGGTATAATGATATCCGCATGTTTTTTACTAGGTTCCACAAATTCCTCATGCATTATCTTTACAGTATTAAGATATTGGCTTATGACAGAATCAAGGCTTCTTCCTCTTTCTTTTACATCTCTAAGAACTCTTCTGATAATACGTACATCAGCATCTGTATCCACATACACCTTAATATCCAACAAATCCCTTACGTCTTTGTTTTCAAATAATAAGATGCCTTCAATAATAATTACTTTTTTTGGCTCTACTGTTACCGTTTCTTTTTCTCTAGTATGTTTCACAAAACTATATATCGGACGTTGTATAGATGCACCGTTCTTCAATTTAATCAAATCACTTATTAAAATGTCCGTATCAAATGCATTAGGGTGATCATAATTAAGTAACTTTCGCTTATCAATTTCAAGGTGAGCATTCGCTTTGTAATAATAATCATGTGTCAAAGCAACTACTTCATTACCTAATACATCTTTTAGTTTATTTACTAGAGTTGTCTTACCTGAACCAGTACCTCCAGCAATGCCAATTATTATTGGTTTTTCCATGTTCATCCTCCCTATCTTAAAACTTTAGCATGAATTATTTTATTTGTCATAACGCTAAAATACTATATCATCATAAATTAAATGCATATATTAAGTTAGCTAATTATTCTTTTTATAACCTACATTATAGTATCATGATTTGAATCTTTTTACAATATCTTAGGGTATATAGTCTGACTTATTGGTCAATCACATCAATCATATTTCCAAGTCCTGTTTTACAATAAGGTAGTAAAAAGCATCTTTCACATTTTGGGCTTCTCGCAGTACATATAGCTCGTCCATGTGCGATTACTTGAGTATTATATCTGATCCAATGTTCCTTAGGTAATATTTCCATTAAATCAAATTCTATCTTAACAGGATCTGTATTCTCAGTGAAGCCTAATTTCTTTGATATTCGCTTAACATGAGTATCAACAACTATACTTGGGATATTATATATATTCCCTCTAATGACATTTGCTGTTTTCCTTCCGACTCCTTGGAGCTTAACTAGTTTCTCTATATCCTTTGGTACTTGTCCATCATATTGTTCCAATAATGCTCTACAGCACCCATTAATATTCTTAGCTTTATTTCTATAAAAACCAGTTGAGCGAATATCTTGTTGTAATTCTTCTATATCTGCTTCTGCAAAATCTTTAACAGATGTATATTTCCTGAATAAATCTTTCGTTACAATATTAACTCTATCGTCAGTACATTGAGCACTTAATATAGTAGCAATAAGCAGTTGCCAAGGGTTTTCATGGTCTAAATAACATTTTATGTCTTTTGGATAATTCTCATCTAATAAGTTAAGAACTTTTTTTATCGTCTTATTATTTGCCATAAAAAACACTTCCTTTCTTTTCCATTTCCTGGGAAATATTACCATTTCCTGGGAAATATTGTAAATTAAATTATTACCTGAACATATTTAGCATTATTTCTGAATATATCTCTATTATGATAATCAAATAATACTGCTATTTCATTATGTTCAATAGATTCCCTAAAGTCATTCGCCCATTTTATGATATTAATAGGAAATATTTCTAAATGAGCCATTCTACTTATCTGCTTTGATGTATAACCGTTATAATTTGGAAGGAACCTACTAATGTTTTCTTCACTCTTATAGAAATCGATTATAGATCCTTTATGACTATCATTACGTTCTAACCAATATGGAAACTTCTTAACTTTTTCCTGTAAGTACATATCAAACCTAAGAATGTGCTTAATGTTATCATCGTCTTTTTCTATAATATCATTATAGAACTCTAACAAAATTGTGTATAGCTTAATCTTATTGTGATTAACTTCATGATAATTCTTCTTCAGCCAATAACCTGCCAAAGATTCAAATAGGCTAAATGGAGTTTCAAAACTCCTCTCTATATATTTTATAGCAAAATAGAAATTTCCGCTATTATAATATATTTCCACCATTTCTTCAATCATCTTTAACTTCAGAATATCATCATACGTCAATTCCTTAGTTCTAAGTACCTCGTAAGGTGCTTTATCTTTATATAGAATCTCATATTTTTCTGCATCCTGCTTTAATCCTGAACCTTTTAATATCTTCAGGAACCCTAATTGTAACTGCTGGGGCTGCAAATTATAGACATCATTGAATGACCTCCCAAAGGAATCATAATCTTCCCCAGGGAGCCCTGCTATTAAATCTAGATGTTGATGTATATTATTTCCTTTATTGATTTTACTGACTACACTTGATAATCTTTCAAAATTAGTTTTTCTTTTAATGTTGCTTATGGTCACTTCATTAGTTGATTGTACTCCAACCTCAAGTTGAAATAATCCTGGTCTAACTCCAGACAAGAAATCTATAGTTTCATCATCTAATAGATCTCCTGATATTTCAAAATGGAAATTAGTGAACCCATTATCATGTTCATGTAGATATTTCCAAATTCCTAGAGCATGTTTTTTATTACAATTAAATGTTCTATCAACAAATTTAACTTGTACTACTCTAGCATCAAGAAAGCATTGTAGCTCTTTTAATACTATCGGTAGACTTCTAAGCCTTACCCCTTTTTCAATAGAGGATAAACAGTACTGACAATTAAAAGGGCAACCTCTAGATGATTCATAATAGATGATCTTATTTTCGAACTGTTGAAATCCTTCGTCATAGACAAAAGGTATATCATCTAATCCTAGAGGTGTTCGTTGCGTGTTTCTATATATTTTATTACCATCTCTATATATAATGCCATCTACCATGTTAATCGCACTATTACCATCAATATAGTGTTTCATAAGTTCGTTAAAGGTTTCTTCACCTTCTCCAACTAATACTACATCTATTTCCTTATATTCTTCCATTAATTCGATTGTATCATATGATACTTCTGGACCTCCAAGAATAATCGTAGTCTCAGGAGATATTTTCTTATAATCTTTTACTAATGATTTAACGATTTCTATATTCCAGATATAACAAGAAATGGCTAATATATCAGGTTTTTTCTTATATATTTCTTGTAGAATAAAATCATATTGATTATTGATCGTATATTCTGCTGTTTCAATATTATCTTTATAGTCACTGCAATATTTCTCCAAGTATCTTATTGCTAAGTTAGAATGAATAAACTTAGCATTTATTCCAACTAAAAGTACGTTCATAAAATAAGTCCTTTCCAAACTGATTTCTAATCTTATTCATAATGTAATAGGGCTGTCTTTTATGAGACAGCCCCAAATATTTATTGTAAAGGCATTTTTATTGTTTTATAATTTTCTCCATCGTGTATGGATATATACAATACGTCACCCACCAAGGAAAAATAGTCAACTTCTTTATCATAAACCTTAGTGGTATTACCTGTTCTTAAGTCATACCTATTTATACCATCAAAGTTATAATATAACTTATCGTTTACAACAATCAAATCACTTATGGCTATTTCCTTGTTTACAACAACTTCTTTAGAATTGTTATCAATATTCCTTTTTATGATTATTCCTTTGAAGCTGTCTTCCCCGCTTATACTTAGATAGTATAGCTCATTCTTATTAGCGTATATGAACTCACTATAGGTATTAGTGAGAATCTGTTTCTCTAAGCCATCTAATTTAACCCGTACAAGCCTTTTATTATTGTTTTGATAATACATCCACCCATCTACTATTTCCTCTAAATTACTACTATCATCTACTATTACTGATTGTTCATTATTTATTAGGTTCTTTTTCCATATAAAACCATCTGTAGAATCATCTAGAGAATAGTAAATATTATCTTTTATTACTTTGAAAGAGATATTATATATCCTTGGATCACTAAATGTAATAATATTATCTATCTCATCTGTATCTAGATTGATTCTATCTATATAAGTAGAAAAATTGATATTTATTCCATCTAATCCAGTGTAATATATATATTTTCCTTCTATCTGAAAATCAGAAACCCATTTATCAACAATAAGCTTAATTTCATTAGTATCAACATTATACTTATAGAGGTACCCCATATAACCGTCAACTTTATAAACAAAGTATTTCCATTTTACATCAATTTGTTTTTCCATATCAAATGATACGTTGAATTTTAGGTCTTGTAGGTATTTTTCTACAGTATAGTAGTTTCCGCCCTCGGATGCAACACTCATGTAGAATTTACCATCTATTATTTCCATATCTGTATATGCCATACTTATCATATCTAAGAATTCGCCTTCCGCTTGTTCGTTAGAGATTCTATATAATAGATTAGCTCCATTTTTTTCTACATAATAAATATTTTCATCATTAGCATATATATCTTTTATTGTGTTTTCCGTAATCTTGATATTTTCGCTTCCATCGGTCTTTATTTTATATAGTTTACCATCATCATCTTCATTTTTATAATATATTATATTTCCTACGATATCGTAGATAGTAGTAAATACATTAATATATCTGCTATCATTACCTGTAGCTGCATTATATATGCCGATTCTTTTTTTGTTATCCAAGAAATAAATAGTATTTCCTGAACGCTTAATATTACTTACAGGTATATTGGTAATATTAGTGATTTTACTGTTTATTATATTAAAAGAATATAATTTATAATTATCACTCATATCCGTGTAATAAATGGAATTATTATATATGATGAATGAACCTACCATCTTATCTATTATTAATTTTTTATCATTGGAATTAATATCCAGACAGTATAATTTTTTATCTACTGCATCAGTATAATAAACTTTCCCATTGTTGGTATCAAACATGTTGATAGCTATATCTGATATCTTTTTACCCACTTCATCACCTACTACTTCGAAAAGTTTGTAAGATGATAATTCATTAGCACTATCTATATTTTCATAGTTTTTGGAGAATATCCTGTTATCAACTTTTATATACATCTTATGGTGTTGTTCTCCACCTGTTCCAATAAAAATCTTTTTCTCTGATAGATCAGATTTAACTTTCCATATTCTGTTTTGCCCATAAAAATATAAGTAACAATCTTTTTCGTAAAAGTTATTAAGGGATTCTTCTAAAAATATACTGTTAGTTTTACCATCGTAACTATTAATTTTATAGAGATATTCATCTTGGCTATAATAAACTACATCATTATCAACAAAAACATCCCTTACATTTAAATCAAATAATTGTCTTTCATCACTACCATCTAGCCCACAACTATACATTTTATTATCATAATAATATATCCTATCATTGTTGATACTGAAGTCTGAATAATTACCTTCTAATACTGAGTTGGAATTTTTTCCATTACTATCAATACTGAACAATCCTTGCTCAGTACTATAAAAAACAGTATCGTCATAATATTTCAAAGAATAAATCGGAGTTTCTGTAGATACTATTTTGGTTTTTAGTGAACCATCTTTTTGTATCCTGTAAATGTTATTTTCAAATATATAGAATATGTTGTCTTCACTTGTGCAAAAAGCATTTACATCTTCTTCAGAAAGCATTTCTTTGCCTGTACCATCCCAATTAATACGTGCTAATTTTGCTGGAGTATATTTTTCATTAGTATCAATAAAATAAATCCAGTTTTCTAGATTACTTATTCCATCAAATCTAGCATCAGCTATTTTAGTCAGCCCAGTACCATCTGTTTTCATCCTATATATTTTGTAATTGTCATCAGGATTACCAAAGTATAACCATTCATTAAAATTAATATCTGAAATTGTACTTTCTAAATCAGCAGATTTGGTATTTGTTGTTTCATTATCCACAACGGTTACTTTTAATTTTTTGTCATTGTTACAACTTGTTAGAATAAGGCAGACAAAAACCATTAGGATAAATATATATTTTTTTATTCTCAATTTTATTTCCCCCTAAATAATTAGGTTCTTTCAACTAGTTCATTTGCACTATTTTTATATTATTTTATTGTATCATATAGATTTTACAATAATGTTAATTTTATATTATTATTTTAATCTTTATCAATTTTATCTAATCTTAAACTATAACTTTAATTAATACTAACATATTTCATGGAATTTTTAAATCTATTCGTGAATAATTACTGTAGTTCCATCTGGCACATTTTCATAGAACCACTGAGCTTCATCTTCCCCAAGTCTTATACATCCATGACTTGCTGGTTTACCTAGCTTTTCTTGTTCTTCCTCTATAATATTCCAATCTTTATCTCTAGGGATACCATGAAATAAATATTGTTCTGTAATTCTAACCCAATATTTTGCTCCTTCTTTGAATCTCTCGGAGTAAAACCATAATCCTCTATTTTCTAAATTAAAGGTTCCAAGTAAAGTAGGCTCTTCTTTGGTTCCACCAGAACATATCATTTCTTTTATGATTTCATTATCTTCTCTAACAATAACTTTATGTTCTTCATCTTTTAGAGATACTTCTACCCATAACCCCTCTACTATATCTTCTATGACTTCGTCATTAATTACAAAATTAGCTTCTACTTCTTGTGTTACCTCTTTTTTACATCCTCCTATTATACATACAAATATGGTTAAGACAACGATTAAAAAAACTTTTCTCAACATAAATACAACCTCTAAATATATAGTTACCTAATTATATTCATGCATATTAATAATAGAATGCAAAAACTTATACACCCAATGGATAAACCATCAGTGCTTGTTACTTCAAGAAATCTATCTATACGCAACTATATTGGTCATCTCTAATCTTTTATTAACAACATCCCAATTGATATTTTCGAAAAACACCTTGATATACTCTTTTCTATCAATACCAAAATCAATCATATAAGCATGTTCATATACATCCAAAACCAGTATTGGTTTACCATTATATACAGTTCCATTATCATGACTATCTTGACCTATTATACGAAGTTTTCCATTGTACTCTCCTTGGATTAATACTACCCATCCCCTCATACTCAGCCCTGTATTAGTGAACATCTCTACAAAATTATCATATGATCCGAAGTCCCTATTTATCATATCTAGTATTTTACCATCTATTTTAGACTTACGACCAGTTATATTACCAAAATATAGTTGATGCAGTATAATCCCATTCAACGAGTATGATTCGCCCTTTTTCAAACTCCTTAATGTACTGTATGTGGAGTTAGGATTTTCATAACTGTCTTTTTGTTTTAACAGGTCATTAATCTCTCCAAATTTATTAATATATCCTACATATAGAGCATAGTGCTCTTCTAATTGTTTTTTTGTAATGCCATCGACAGTATTGAAATTAAAATTTTGAGGTTGGTACATTATATCACCCTAATAATTTATTACAATTATTATATGCTAGATAGAAATAATATTGTAAGTCCAAAAAATAGATGAATACCTATGTCTATTTGTAATATTAGGTAATAATTGTATCAATTATCAAATATGTGTTAATAAACATCCTCAAAAAAAAAGATACCATCGTATCTCTTTTAACTGGGTAGGCAGGATTCGAACCTACGCATACTAGAGTCAAAGTCTAGTGCCTTACCGCTTGGCGACTACCCATCATATATTATTTTATAAAACAAAAGCGCGAGACGGGATTCGAACCCGCGACCCTCGCCTTGGCAAGGCGATGCTCTACCACTGAGCCACTCACGCATGAAAGCGGGTGATGGGAATCGAACCCACGTATCCAGCTTGGAAGGCTGGTGTTCTACCATTGAACTACACCCGCATATTATATTTTATTATTGGTGTTCAACTAATGCCCAGAGGCGGAATCGAACCACCGACACGAGGATTTTCAGTCCTCTGCTCTACCGACTGAGCTATCTGGGCTGAATCAGCAAAACAATTTTACCAGTTATTAATACATTTGTCAAATACTTTTTTAATTAAATGCCGGAGACCGGAATCGAACCGGTACGGTCTTTAAGGACCGCAGGATTTTAAGTCCTGTGCGTCTGCCAATTCCGCCACTCCGGCATAAAAGAACAATTTCCTTATGCCAATAAATATTCAAATTATAAAAATCCATCTGCTAAGTAAAAACAATTCTTAAATGGAGGGAGAAGGATTCGAACCTTCGAAGGCGGAGCCAACAGATTTACAGTCTGCCCCCTTTGGCCACTCGGGAACCCCTCCAAAAGAATATGATATATAATATCATATTTCTATTAAATGTTAATAGTTATCAACATTTTTTCAGCAGTTTAAAATAATAGTATATTATACAAATTCTCAAGATTCCTTAAATATTTATAAAGTAGAAACCTCAGTTTCACTTTATTTTCCTTAGAAAGGAG